>JAXECN010000059.1:0-28825 GCA_034093535.1 Pelistega sp. | reverse complement strand
TATTCTCTTTGAGATTCCTGTGCTTGCCATTGTGAATGAAGTTTACTTCCGCAATATGCATAAGGATGTAGACCTGACTGAGGGACGTCGTCGTCTACAAGAAAAGATTGATTTAATTTTGGGCGCTACTGATGTTCCTTCATTTAAATTTGCGGATTATGGTACACGTCGTCGCTTCTCGCAAGTATGGCATGAGGAAGTGGTGAAAACCTTAGTCCAACAGCTCCCTAAACATTTTGTCGGTACGAGCAATGTGCTATTAGCCAAGCAATTGAATACCACGCCGCTTGGTACGATGGCGCATGAATATTTGCAAGCATGTCAGGCTTTAGGTCCTCGTCTACGTGACTCCCAAGTCTTTGCACTAGAGAAATGGGCGCAAGAATATCGTGGCGACTTAGGGATTGCACTTTCAGATGTCTACGGTTTAAATGCCTTCTTGCGTGATTTTGACATGTTCTTCTGTAAATTATTTGATGGCGCACGTCACGACTCAGGCGATCCTTTTGAATGGGGAGAGCGTTTATTGCGTCACTATGAGGCGAATCGCGTGGATCCACGCATGAAAATTTTAGTGTTCTCTGATGGGTTGAATTTTAATTTAGCCTTGGATATCGCGCGCCGTTTTGCGGGGCGTTGTATTACTTCATTTGGGATTGGGACGAATTTAACCAATGATGTGGGTGTTCCTGCTTTACAAATAGTAATGAAAATGGTACGTTGTAATGGTCAGCCTGTTGCTAAAGTATCGGACGAACCGGGTAAGACCATGAGTGTGGATCCTGAGTATCTCAGCTATTTACGACATGTCTTTGACTTACCTAAAGTGTAATAGCATAGGTTAGGTTTTTTCTTTGATTTTAGATTGATTTAAGGAATAAAAATGAGCGATATTAAACGCGTAAACGTTGGTGCACGTCTTTCAGATGTAGCGGTATTTAATGGTGTTGCTTACTTAGCCGGTCAAGTGCCTGATGATCCAACACTCGATATGGAAGGTCAAACAGCACAAGTGTTAGCGACAATTGATAAATTATTAGCTGAAGTGGGTTCTAGCAAAGAGCGTATTCTGATGGCACAGATTTTTGTGACAAATATGGCGGAATTCCCACAAATGAATAAAGCGTGGGACGCTTGGGTATCTAAGACAAATGCTCCTCCACGCGCGACAGTAGAAGCACGCTTGGCTAATCCAAACTACAAAGTAGAAATTGTGGTGACAGCAGCACTTGCTTAATCCTCAATAGAGATGAGTTACCGATGAGGTAGCTTAGCGATGTATCAAAAGAGCTACCCATTCTGTGGGTGGCTTTTTTCATTTTAGGGCAGTTTTTGTTGTTATATTAGTAAAATTGCTGATTGCTTTAAGTCTTATATAAGACTAGAATTTAACCTAGTATAACAACTTATTATTTTATCGGACGACAATCATCATGAATACTCAGTTTCGTAAACCATTGCCAGGTACTAATCTTCAATTTTATGATGCACGTGCAGCGGTGAATGCATTACAGGAGGGTGCTTGGGAAAAACTACCCTATACATCAAAGATTCACGCTGAAAATTTAGTTAATCGTGCTACCGATGTGGACGCTGACACGCTGAATAGCTGGTTATTACAACTGATTAATCGCAAACAAGAAATTGATTTTCCTTGGTTCCCTGCTCGTGTCGTTTGTCATGATATTTTAGGTCAAACAGCATTGGTGGACTTAGCTGGTTTACGTGATGCGATTGCTGAAAAAGGGGGTGACCCATCTAAAGTTAACCCAGTGGTACAGACACAACTGATTGTTGACCACTCCTTGGCTGTAGAGTGTGGTGGCTATGACCCAGAGGCTTTCCGTAAAAATCGTGAAATTGAAGACCGCCGTAACGAAGACCGTTTCCACTTTATTAACTGGACAAAAACCGCTTTTGAAAATGTTGATGTGATTCCAGCGGGTAATGGCATCATGCACCAGATTAACTTAGAGAAGATGTCGCCAGTGATTCAAGTGCGTGATGGCGTGGCTTTCCCAGATACCTGTGTAGGGACAGATAGTCATACGCCTCATGTAGATGCTTTAGGCGTGATTTCTGTAGGTGTGGGTGGTCTAGAAGCGGAAACTGTGATGTTAGGTCGTGCCTCGATGATGCGTCTGCCAGATATTGTTGGTGTTGAATTGACTGGTAAGCGTCAGCCCGGTATCACGGCAACAGATATTGTATTAGCATTGACTGAGTTCTTACGCAAAGAACGTGTAGTTGGTGCTTATGTCGAGTTTTTTGGTGAGGGTGCCTCAAGCTTGAGTATCGGTGACCGTGCGACGATTTCTAATATGACACCAGAGTATGGTGCGACGGCGGCGATGTTCTATATCGATCAGCAGACAATTGATTATTTGAAACTCACTGGTCGCGACCCAGAGCAAGTTGATTTGGTTGAAAAATACGCTAAGCATACAGGCTTATGGGCAGATGGTATGCGTGATGCACAATATGAGCGTGTGTTGAAGTTTGATTTATCGACAGTTGGTCGTAATATGGCGGGTCCGTCTAACCCACATGCACGTTTTTCAACCACTGATTTAGCGGCAAAAGGTTTAGCTAAGCCTTTTGAAATCCCTGCGAATGGTGATATGCCAGACGGTGCAGTGATTATTGCTGCAATTACCAGTTGTACAAATACCTCTAATCCACGCAATGTCGTTGCAGCGGCATTATTAGCGCGCAATGCGAATAAATATGGTTTAGTACGCAAGCCTTGGGTAAAAACCTCTTTTGCTCCTGGCTCAAAAGTCGCTGAAGTCTATCTAAAAGAGGCAGGTTTATTGCCAGAGCTGGAGCAGTTAGGCTTTGGTATTGTGGCATTTGCTTGTACGACTTGTAATGGTATGAGTGGTGCGTTGGATCCAGCATTACAACAAGAAATTATTGACCGTGACCTATATACGACCGCGGTATTATCAGGTAACCGCAACTTTGATGGACGTATTCACCCTTATGCAAAACAGGCTTTCTTAGCCTCGCCTCCACTAGTGGTTGCCTATGCGATTGCCGGTTCTATTCGTTTTGATATTGAGAATGATGTATTGGGTGTCCATGAGGGCAAAGAAATCCGCTTGAAAGATATCTGGCCGACAGATGAAGAGATTGATGCTATTGTAAATGAGTTTGTTAAACCAGAACAATTCCGCGGTGTTTATATCCCAATGTTTGCTACGGGCGAAGCAGAAAAAGCAAGTAGCCCACTCTATGATTGGCGTCCTATGTCAACGTATATCCGTCGTCCACCTTATTGGGAAGGTGCTCTAGCAGGTGAGCGTACACTCAAAGGTATGCGTCCATTGGCTATCTTGCCGGACAATATCACGACTGACCACTTATCACCGTCAAATGCAATCTTGCCAAATAGTGCGGCAGGTGAATACCTCGCTAAAATGGGCTTGCCTGAAGAGGACTTTAACTCATATGCAACACACCGTGGTGATCACTTGACAGCACAGCGTGCGACATTTGCTAACCCTAAACTCTTTAATGAGATGGTGCTTAACGATGATGGCACAGTGAAGCAAGGCTCTCTCGCTCGTATTGAGCCAGAAGGTAAGGTGACGCGTATGTGGGAAGCTATCGAAACTTATATGGAGCGTAAACAGCCGCTGATTATCGTGGCAGGTGCTGATTATGGTCAAGGTTCTAGTCGTGACTGGGCGGCTAAAGGTGTTCGTTTAGCTGGTGTAGAAGCGATTGTTGCTGAAGGCTTTGAGCGTATTCACCGTACTAACCTCATCGGTATGGGTGTGCTACCGCTACAGTTTAAAGAGGGTGTGAACCGTAAGACATTAGCATTAGATGGTACCGAGACATATGATGTTATTGGCGAGCGTAAACCGCGTACAGACTTAACTCTCGTTATCCATCGTAAGAATGGTGAAACGGTTGAGGTTCCTGTTACTTGTCGTCTAGATACTGCTGAGGAAGTGAGTATTTACGAGGCAGGTGGTGTCTTACAACGCTTTGCTCAAGACTTCTTAGAAGGTAAAGCATAAGGTGAAGTATAAAGGCCTGCTTATCTTGATGAGTGGGCTTTTTTTATGTATAGATTTGATGAGCTATGGTCATAGCATGTCTATTTTAAGATGGCTGTGCATAGTGGATGAAAGGAGTGAATAATGGCATTTGCAGCGCAGATTAAAATTCCTGCCACCTATTATCGTGGTGGTACTTCTAAAGGTGTATTTTTTAACTTAAGCGACTTACCCGAGGCGGCACAAGTTCCGGGTAAGGTACGAGATAATATCTTATTGCGTGTACTGGGTAGTCCTGACCCTTATGGTAAGCAAATTGATGGTATGGGCAATGCTTCTTCATCGACCAGTAAGGCAGTAATTTTAAGCAAATCTAGCCAACCTGGGCATGATGTTGATTATTTATTTGGTCAAGTGTCGATTGATAAGCCGTTTGTCGATTGGTCAGGGAATTGTGGGAATTTAACCTCAGCTGTTGGCGCTTTTGCGATTAAAGCCGGTTTAATTGACTCAAGTAAAATCCCTGAAAATGGCTTTTGTACGGTGACTATTTGGCAAGCGAATATTCAAAAGACTATTGTTTCTCACGTACCTATCACAAATGGAGAGGTGCAAGAAACAGGTGATTTTGAATTAGATGGGGTGACATTCCCAGCGGCTGAAGTACAGTTAGAGTTTTTAGACCCTGCTGATGATGGAGAGGACGGTGGTTCAATGTTCCCAACGGGTAATATTGTGGATGAGCTAGATGTTCCAGGTGTGGGTAAATTCCAAGCGACGATGATTAATGCCGGTATTCCGACGATTTTTGTCAATGCTGATGCCATTGGCTATACAGGAACAGAGTTACAAGACGATATTAACGCTAATCCTGAGGCTTTGGCGATGTTTGAAACTATCCGTGCTTATGGTGCTGTGCGTATGGGCTTGATTAAAGATGTCAGTGAAGCAGCTACACGTCAGCATACGCCTAAAATTGCTTTTGTCGCACCAGCTAAATCATATACAGCGTCAAGCGGCAAAGCTGTCAATGCAGCGGATATTGATTTAGTCGTGCGTGCCTTATCGATGGGGAAACTACATCATGCCATGATGGGTACTGCAGCGGTAGCAATCGGTACAGCGGCAGCCATTCCGGGAACTTTGGTTAATTTAGCTGCGGGTGGTGGTGAGCGAGAAGCTGTACGTTTTGGACATCCATCGGGGACCTTACGAGTCGGTGCGCAAGCGACTCAAGAAAATGGTCAATGGGTGGTAAAAAAGGCGATTATGAGTCGTAGTGCCCGTATAATCATGGATGGTTGGGTATATGTGCCGGGGGATGTACTGAGGGCATAATTACAAATTAAGTAGTAATGAGTAGTAAAACGTATTTTCTTCAAGGTATTAAAGACAGTATCCCGACAATGTTGGGATACTTTCCTGCCGCTCTAGCGTTTGGTTTAACCGGTACGAGTATTGGTTTAAGTCCACTGGAGCTGTTTGCGATTTCCTTTTTTGTCTATGCAGGAAGTGCACAGTTTTTTATCCTAGCGTCTTTGCAGCTAGGTATGCCAATTATAAGCGTGGTCTTTTTAGTGTTCATGCTTAATCTTCGCCATCTTTTATATGGTCCTATTATTGAACCCCATCTACCTCAGGGGATACGTCAGCGCCTTACCAAAGCCTTTTTATTGACGGACGAGGTTTTTGCACTTTGTTATTTAAAACTTAAAGCTATTCCAGAGCAAGGCAAAACGCCATGGTATTTTGCGATTGGCTTATTTTCATGGTGGTCGTGGTTACTCGGTACATTAACAGGTATTTTTGCAGGGGAATATATTTTTAAAAGTTATCCGCTACTTGCGCAGACGATGGGTTTTGCATTGACAGCTTTGTTTGTTGGAGTCACTTTCTTGGTTGTTCAATCCTCTATGTTATTCGCCATTGGTTTAGGTGGTTTAGTGAGTTTGTTTTTTGCCTATATGGGCTGGTCGAGTGTGGCGATGTTAGCTGGCGCCGCTGTTGCTTGTTTAGCCTATCAACCACCTAAACAGACAACCACAGCCCATCAAGCGGGAGAAAACCATGCTTAATCAAATTGAGTCTTGGCAGATGATTCTCGCTATTGCGGCGATGGCTGTACTGACTTATAGTACACGAGCCTTACCTTTTTTATTGATGAAAAAAAGCAAATGGTTAGGTCGTATGGGTTCGGGTAAATTAGCCATTTTAGGACCGGCTTTATTAGCAAGTACAACAGTTGTTATTCTTTATTCTGAAACACTTAAAGCCTATAAGGAGCAGGACTTATTGCCCTATATTCTTGCAGTTGCTAGTGTTTTAATGGTGTTAAAACTTAGTAAGAATATAGGGTTGGCGATGTTAGTTAGTCTGGTGGTTTATGGCGTGGGACTGAGTTTTTTATCATGAAAAAAAGCTCAGTATAAACTGAGCTTTTGATATATCAAGACTTTTAGTTGTTTAGGGGGAAAGTTTCGGATTATTTATCCATTTTTTAGCTAACCATTCAAACTCTGTAAATAAGCTTTCTCTAGTGGTTTGTTTACGCAAAGATAAAATATATAACTCTAAAATTTTCCAGTCTTGAATGATAAGAGAGCATTTCATTCGTTTGTAAATGGCTTCATCGAACGCATTTTCTCTAATACCAGCAGACATAAACTCATAATTGTTTAAAATGTCTAAAATAGCTTTGTTTTTTACTTTGTTTTGAATGATAGGGTATGCACCCAACGCTTCAAAATTTTCATTTCTTTGCTTCATTTCAGCAAAGAGTTGTCTGGATTGTGTAAGTTGATTATCTTTTCGTTCAGCAAGAACAGCATCTATTGTAGCGCGCTGTTTTTGTTTTAAATCATCGGACCTTTCTTGTAGTCTTAAGCGTTTGAGCTGATTGCCTGCAAAAATAGCCGATATAAAAAAGATAATAGTCTGAACCCAAAAACCGATACTCTCACCCCCAAAAAGGGTTGCAGAGCAATCCGTCATCTAAAAGTCCCAGCCGTCCTTAATGCTCATCATCGTCTCCTTTTACATAGTTAATAAAAATCTAACATAAATCTTGATATATAAGGGAAAGTATCAACCTGAAGTTACAAATCAGCTTGATACCTCTCTAGCATATCAAAATTCAGAAAATTATCAATTGGACAAATTTGTCCATGTGATGTTTTATAACAAAAACGGACGACCGGTAACTTGTGTACTAGGTACAGCCATATCTTGCTGTGCCATGATACCTGCCTCGTAGGCTAGGCGACCAGATTGAATGGCAAGCTTAAAGGCTTCGGCCATACGAACAGGGTCATGAGATTGAGCCACAGCAGAGTTTAGTAATACTGCGTCAAAACCTAATTCCATCGCCACGACAGCGTCTTTTGGTGAACCAATACCAGCATCAACAACTAAGAAGGCTTCGGGTAAGCGAGCGCGTAGAATACGCAGAGCAAAAGGATTCACTAGACCTTGACCCGAACCAATAGGTGCCCCCCATGGCATTAGGATACGACAACCTGCGTCGAGTAGGCGATTACAAGTGACTAAATCATCCGTACAATAAGGAAATACTTCAAAGCCATCTTTGATAAGTTCTTTAGTTGCTGTGATGAGTTCGATAGGATCTGGTTGTAGGGTATAGTCATCTCCCACAACTTCTAATTTGATCCAATGGGTATCAAAAATTTCACGAGCCATATGCGCCAGAGTGATAGCTTCACGAGCTGTTTTACAACCTGCTGTATTGGGGAGTAGATGAGCTCCACTTTCTTTGAGCATTTGGAAGAAAGCATTATCAACACCATCTGTCGTACTTTTTGTTAGGCTATTTTGTCCGGGTGCGAGTTGACGTTTGAGACCAACGGTAACGACTTGAGCACCAGACGCCTTAATCGAGTCATGTAAAACTTTTGGCGATGGATAAGTTGCTGTACCTAGGAAAAAACGGCTGTCTAAAGTAATATCGGCTAAGGTGTAACTCATCTTATTATCCTTGTTATCCACCTGTAATGGGTGAGAAAGTCATGACTTGATCATTATGTTTGAGCTCATAGTTCTGACGAGCAGAGCGTGGCACGAAAATTTCATTAACAGCTGTTGCAATGCTTTTAGGGTCATCATCCTGTTGCATTTCTAACTGTATATTTTGGACTAAGTCTGCTAGGGTAGTATGGGCAGGAATTTCTCTTGCTGCCCCATTAATATAAACCGTAATCGCACTCATCGAGTTCTCTCACATAGATTTTTGATGGCTCATTATACCAATCAATTAAAAAGATTTGAGGGCTTCCTCGACAACGGCGGGAGCAATTAGCCATCCGTGACGGAAAAGACCGTTAATGCGAATTAACCCCGGTTCCTGCTCAATGCGAGGGAAATTATCAATCAAAGCAGGACGTAAATTCGTCTCTGTATGAATGATACGGGCTTCGGCTAATTCGGGTAGTACGCTATGAGCAGCGGTGAGCAGCTCCACCGTCGTACGTACGGAAATAGGAGAGCGGTCCTCACTTTCGATTTCACTGGCACCGATAAATAAAATATCCGGTTTGCGAGGAACGAGATAAACACGGTAGCGAGGGTGAAGTAGACGAATGGGTCGTTGAAGTTTTAAATCATGAGCTTGTAACCACATGACTTCGCCTCGTACACCACGGACATTTTGGCAGGATAAGGTGTGGGCATTGGTAAATTTTAATTCGCGTGCACCGAGTCCTCGTGTATCGATAACGACATCAAAAGAATGGGTTTCGGTGTCGGTATAAATGGTATGAGGCGTTAGTTTTTTGACGTTTGTCTGCCAGTGCCAATGTGTATTCTTGCAAGAAGCATAAAGCGCATACATGGCTTGACGAGTGTGAATATGCCCCTCGTTTTGCAAAGCCCAAGCATGAGCTGGACCACTAATAGAGGGTTCTTGTTCGCGTAACTGGTCAAGACTAAGTTTAATTGGTTGCTGATCGGCAGGTGCTTTAGCTTGTAGAAGTGAAATCAGACGTGAAGCAGCACCTTCATCACCACGGTGGGCGAGCATGAGGCTGCCCTTATAGTGTAGTTCTACAGGCTCACTGAGTTGAGGGACGATTTCTTTCCATAGGCTAAGTGAGCGTACACCGTAGTTGTAGATATTTTCATCGCCACTTTCTAATTCGGCAACATGGCTCAGCATACCGGCGGCAGTAAAGCCAGCAGCAACTGGGTCTGTCGGGCTTGACGCTTTATCAAAGACCGTCACTTCATAGCCTTTTTGAGAAAGATAAAATGCACAAAGGCGACCTACTAAACCTGCACCAGCAATGCCTATTTTCATGATAGAACTCGATAAGTAGTCAAAACAGAAGTCATTGTAGCATTGATAATTTTTAGGGTTGACAATACTGACAGTGAAAGAAAGGTTTAAGCCATTTTGCGAGGTGTCAGATATGGGATATTGTTATAATACGAGCTATTCAAAAATTGAGTGGTTATCGCTGAGATATCGAAAACAATCTTCAAAACGTGCACAGTCATTTACCTACGGCTCAGGAAAAAGCCTTAGAGGTTTTACAAAACGTCTTTGGTTATCAACAGTTTCGTGCTGATCAAGAGAGCATTATTCATCATCTTATTCAGGGAAAAGATTGCGTGGTACTGATGCCAACAGGGGCAGGGAAGTCTTTGTGTTATCAAGTACCAGCATTGGTGCGACCGGGCTCGGGCGTAGTGATATCACCCTTAATCGCTTTAATGCATGATCAGGTACAGGCTTTACAAGGCTTAGGTGTGCGAGCCGCCTGCTTGAACTCGTCAATGTCTTGGGAAGCTATTCAAGCAGTGGAAAATGCGTGGGCAAGAGGCTATTTAGATTTGCTTTACGTTGCACCGGAACGCTTGCTGACACCACGGACATTAAGTTTATTGAAGCGTACCCCCATTTCTTTATTTGCTATTGATGAGGCACATTGTGTTTCTCAATGGGGACATGATTTCCGTCCAGAGTATTTGGGCTTGTCAGAGTTGGCACGCTTATGGCCCGATGTCCCTCGTATTGCGCTAACAGCGACAGCGACAGAGCAAACAAGGCAAGAGATTGAAACACGATTAAACCTGAATAATGCTCAAACCTTTATTGCTAGTTTTGATCGCCCCAATATTCGTTATGAAATTGTGGAAAAGACGCAGGTACGCCAACAATTAATGCGTTTTATTAGTGAAAATCATCCTGATGAGTCAGGCATTGTATATTGCTTATCACGTAAACGTTGTGAAAGCACTGCTGAATTCTTAAATAAACAAGGGATTACGGCATTGCCTTATCATGCAGGGATGGAGCCACGAGAGCGGGCGGCCAATCAATATCGTTTCTTGCATGAAGAAGGGATTGTCATGGTGGCGACCATTGCCTTTGGTATGGGGGTGAATAAGCCAGATGTCCGTTTTGTCGCTCATATTGATATGCCTAAATCTATTGAGGGCTATTATCAAGAGACAGGGCGAGCGGGACGAGATGGTCTACCAGCCACTGCATGGATGGCTTATGGCTTAACAGATGTATTGCAACAAAGTAAGATGATTGAAACCTCGCAGGGCGATGAGTTATTTAAACGTCGAGCCAGAAGCCAGTTAAATGCGATGTTGGCTTTATGCGAAACAGCGACTTGTCGCCGAGTAGAACTACTTCATTATTTTGGTCAGCATAGCGAACCTTGTGGAAATTGTGATGTCTGTAAAACCCCTCCGAAATTATGGGATGGTTTAGTGGCTGGACAAAAAGTCCTATCGACTGTGTATTGGCTATATAAAAACTATCAACAACGTTTTGGGGCAAACTATATTATCGAAATTCTATTAGGTATTCATACCGAGAGGATTGATAGCTTTGCCCATTATCAGCTGAGTACTTTTGGTATTGGTAAAGAACATAATGAAGAAACTTGGCATAGTATTATCCGACAGCTATTGGCAAAGGGCTATCTAGCCGTAGATATTGAAGGGTATTCAACACTGGCATTGACTGCTCGGAGTGCTAAGCTTTTGCGTGGTGAAGAGGAGCTCTGGTTAAAGCAAGAGTCGATAGTTTTGGGTGGTCGTTCTAAGAATGTGATGCCAACACGGAAGAAAACGTTCCAAGAACTTAATCCTGACGCGTATCATCGTTATCAATTATTAAAACAATGGCGAGAGGAAAGGGGACGTCGAGATAGTTTGGATAGTCAGTTTATTTTTAATGATACGACTCTGAGAAATATCGCAATGGCTAATCCGATGACGATGCAAGCTTTATCGAAAATTGATGGGGTTAATTTGTATAAGTTAAATGCTTATGGGAAAGAAGTGCTCGCTGCTTGTCAAGTACTATCTTAGTAAGCATTATGTCCACATTGCAGACAGTTCGCTCTTGCTCCGGGAAGTGCTTCGCCGTTTCCAATGTCGCTGCGAGCGAATGTCTCTCCGTGTAGGCTTAGTGCTAATTAGCATTGCAATGCCCATATAAGCACCAAAGGGTTCG
The DNA here is from genome assembly GCA_034093535.1 of Pelistega sp. Lineage (GTDB taxonomy): Bacteria > Pseudomonadota > Gammaproteobacteria > Burkholderiales > Burkholderiaceae_B > Taylorella. Next base: position 17,329 of record JAXECN010000059.1, on the reverse strand, counting down.
CGGAGAAGATTTCGATGCACAAAGCGAGTTGTGTACGTGAGCGCGAAGCGCAAGGGGCACGCTGTTTGAGCGACTGTGCGAATCTTGCAGCGAACCCTGATGTTAAATCAGTGTTGGGCTTTTACTTGTCTCTCAGCTCTCGTCGTAAAATCTTACCCACATTGTTCTTAGGAAGTTCACTAACAAAAGCGACTTTCTTCGGAACTTTGTAGTTTGTTAAGTCCTTACGACAATGAGCAATGATTTCTTCCTCAGTGAGGCCCTCATCCTTGCGTACCACAAAAAGTTTCACTAATTCACCAGCTGGACCATTATCGACACCAACAGCAGCAACTTCAAGAATACCTGGGTGAGTAGCAGCCACATCTTCTACTTCATTTGGGTAGACATTAAAGCCTGAGACAATGATAAGGTCTTTTTTTCGATCGACAAGATAAACAAAGCCTTTGTCATCCATATAACCCATATCACCCGTGCGTAAATAACCTTCGCTGTCAAAGACATTGGTAGTTTCTTCTGGACGCTCCCAATAGCCTTTCATGACTTGAGGACCTTTGATAAGAATTTCACCGATTTCGTTGATAGGTAGTGCTTGACCATTTTCATCGGTAATTTTGACATATGTTGATGAAATAGGTAGACCAATAGCACCATTAAACTCAGTCATATCAAGAGGATTAATAGTCGCAGCAGGACTCGTTTCGGTTAAGCCATAGGCTTGAACAAGCGGTTTGCCAGTGACTTTGAGCCAGTGCTCAGCAGTAGCTTTTTGTACTGCCATACCACCACCGAGGGTCAGTTTTAATGCACTAAAGTCAATTTTTTGGAAGTCCTCATTATTTAATAACGCATTAAATAAAGTATTGACACCGGTAAAGGCAGTAAATTTATATTGTGAAATCTCTTTGACGAAGCCCTTAATATCACGAGGATTAACAATCAATAGATTGCACGCACCCAGACGCATAAAAGTTAAGCAGTTCGCAGTCAAAGAGAAAATGTGATAAAGGGGTAGAGCAGTAACGATTAAATCTTTACCATCCGTGGTATAAGCACGAACCCAAGCATAGGCTTGTAATACGTTAGAGACAATATTGCCGTGAGTGAGGATTGCGCCTTTTGGTACGCCAGTAGTACCGCCGGTATATTGTAAGAAAGCGTAGTTCTCGTGAGTGAGTTGAACAGGAGTAAAAGGCAGTTTTGCGCCTTCTTTAAAAACAGTACTCATACGAATATGATTAGGAATATTCCAAGCAGGTACCATTTTCTTAATATGGCGTAAGACAAAATTGACAATCTTACCCTTGAAACCTAACATACCACCGATAGAAGCGACAATGACTTTCTTGACGCTTGGTGTATTAGGTAGTGCAGCTTGGAGCGTTGCCGCAAAATTTTCGACAACAACGATGACCTCAGCGCCAGAGTCGTTGAGTTGATGTTCAACTTCATGAGCGGTATACATGGGGTTAAAGTTCACGACAGTACAACCCGCACGTAATGCACCAAATAAACAAATTGGATATTGAAGAATATTGGGCATCATCAGACCCACACGAGCGCCAGGCTTGATACCTTGTGCTTGTAACCATGCTGCAAAAGCACGTGTATATTGGTCTAATTCACGATAAGAGAGTTTTTTGCCAAGAGAGATAAAAGCGGTATTGTCTGCAAATTTCTTGACGCAGTTATCAAAGATGTCAACAAGTGAACTGTGCTGATTAGGATCAATGTCTGCAGGAATGCCTTCAGGGTAACTATTTAACCAAATTCTGTCCATTATTCTTGTTCTCCAGACGATAAAAATAATAAAGTCGGTACATGGTGGTGTACCGACGGTGGATAGTCGCTGACGATGATTAGCCAGCGACCAGTGTACACACTTTTATTCTACATTAGAAACGGTGTGATAATTGTAAGCCTAGGATATGAGAGTTGGCTTTATACGAACCTTTTAGAGTACCGTATGTTGCTTGTTGACCACCATTATTGTTGTTAGTTTTAGATTTTTGAGCAATCACATAAGTGTAGCCAAAATCTAAAGTTGTATTTTCTGTTGGTTTGTATTGTGCACCTAAGCTTAACCAGTAACGGTTGCTATCTGGTAATGAAGCTAGACGGTACTCAGCATGACGTACTGGCGATTGGTCCCAAGCTAAACCAGCTTTGATTTTCCAGCTATCATTAACAGCATAATTTGCACCTACAGCAATACGCCAAGAGTCTTTAAATTTAAGTTTTAACTCTGAAGTAGGTAGTGTTTTGTTAGTGATAGTTAACTTAGGTAGGCTGCTCCAACCTGTCCACGAAACATCTCCCATGATTTCCCATTTATCATTTAGGCGATGGTAGCCTGATAGGATAGCTAAATCAGGTAAAGAAACAGATGCCGCAGCAGCTGAAGTTAATGTAGTTGGACCTGCTTTAGGGTGGATAAAGCTTACAGAAGTATCACCTTAAGAGTTGTGTTTGATACGAGAGCGGTATGAAAGACCGATACGTGTATCTTCAGATGGATGATAGAGTAAACCGATATTCCAGCCATAACCGGTATTTTTTACTTCAGTTTTTGCATCGCCACTTAGATAAACTTCTTTGCCTGCAAGTGGATGAGGAATACCTGCTGGAACTGGTACAACACCTGTACCCACCGCAACAGCTTTTTCATAAGTTGCTTCGATTCTTTGAATATTAAAGCCTAAACCGACGCTAAAGCTTGGGTCGACTTTAAAGGCAACTGATGGATTGATATTGATAGTTTTAATATCGAATGAACGAGAGTGGTAACGACCCATCCAGTCGCTATCGTATTCTGTTTTAAGACCAAATGGTGCACCGATACCTAAACCAAAAGCCACGCGCTCGTTAAGTTTGTAGCTTAAGTATAAATTAGGTACAACACCCCAGCCACCAGCATCACCACCGGTATTGCCTAAAGCTGTTGGAACAGGAGAAAAACCTGTACCAGCACCTGTTAGATTGTCAGGCAATGTTGTGCCATTGTCTTTAAATTTAAAACTAAGGCGGATGAATGATACACCAGTAGAAACTTGTAAGCCATCTAATTGAGTAAGACCTGCCGGGTTGAAGTAAGTTGTGCTGGCATTTTCGGCGACAGCAGCAGAGCCTGCATAAGCATTGCCTAAGCCACTATTGTTTTGTTCTAATAAATTAAAGCCTGCTGCGTGAGCAACGCCTGCTGTACCTAATAACGCAATACTTGCTGTAAGTGTACGTAAACGAAAATTCATATCAGTTTCTCCTAAGAAAACGTAATTTTAAACGCAATTTGAAAATATTCCACTGCGTTACTTATATTTTGTTTAATTTTGTACTAATTTGTAGAATTTCTTAATCAGCATTTCCACTAGTATTGTTGCGAATTAATGACAAATATCGTTTGAATTTCGGCGAACAGACGTAGTCTGTTCGACAAAAGCTATAAAAGAGAGGGATGAGAGGTTTCGGCGAACAGACGTAGTCTGTTCGAGAAAAATATAAAAAACCTCACCGGCATAAGTGAACCAGTGAGGTTTTAAGTTTGTTGGTAAAGATATCGTCAAAAATTAAAGTGTTTTCTTATAACTCAATGGACCTCCGCGGAATGGAGCAAACCCTGTACCGAAGATAATACCTGCATCAACTAAATCTGCGTCTTCAATAATCCCTTTATTGAGCTGTTTTTCCGCCTGCTCAATTAATGGCGTAATAAGACGTTTTTCTAGATGTTCTGGAATATCTTTGTCGCTATATTGGCTAGGTTTGCGTCCTTTCCATTGGTAGAAGCCTTCGCCAGTTTTCTTGCCGAGTTTATTTTGATCGACCAGTTGTTGTAAGCAGCGAGGGGTATCACTACCTTCGGCTAATTGTTTACCAGCTGCCAATGCAATATCCAAACCCACGGTATCGGCAAGTTCAATCGGTCCCATTGGCATACCAAATCTCAACATAGCCGTATCAATCACTTCAGGTGCAATTCCTTCGTCAACACAACGCATAGCTTCTAACATATAAGGACCGAGAACGGCATTGACTAAGAAACCCGGTGTGTCTTTGACCAGAAGAGGGAGTTTGTTAATACGTCCTACAAATGCACATGCTTGGTTAATCACCTGTTCATCAATCCCTTCGGCAGTAATGACTTCAACCAATGGCATTTTAGATACAGGGTTAAAGAAGTGCACACCAACAAAACGTTCTGGTTTAGCTAGCTGAGTGCGTAAATCACTGAGCGATAGGCTTGATGTATTGGTTGCAAGAATGGCACCTGTTTTCATACGAGGTTCAATTTCTTTGTAGAGTGCTTGCTTTGCTTCGAGATTTTCAAAGATAGCCTCGATAATAATATCCGCATCATCAATCCCATTGCCTTGTGGGTCAGGGATGAAGTTATCACGAGCCGCTTGTGCGCTTAAGCGATCTTTTCGAGCAAAGAGACTCTCTGCATTTTTTAATGCACCAGCAATACGGGCGTAATCGGTATCTTGAACGGTGACTTTGAGTCCTTGTAAAGCACACCAAGTCGCAATGCCACCCCCCATCACACCAGCACCAATGACGTGTACATGTTTAATGGCTTTTGCATCGCCTTTTTTGCCAAAGCTTTTTAAACGGTCTTGTAGATGAAAGACACGAATAAGGTTTTTAGTCGTGGGTGATTGAAGTAGTTTATTAACGATAGATAAATCAGCTAGACCATCACCATTGTGTTTTTCCCAAATATCAATAATTGCTAGTGGAGAGGGGTAATGCCCCATTGGGTCTTTTTTCTGAACCTGCTTGCGGGCAAAATAAGCGGGAATTTTTTTAAAGGGGTTTGTGTTGAGTAATTTATCTACGCCTTTAGCACGACGAGGGGCTTTACCTGATAACACATAGTCTTGTGCGGTTTTCAGGGCAACACGTTGAGCAGTTACAATATCCACAAGCCCATAAGACTTGGCACGACGGGCATCGAGACTACGACCAGTCAACATCATATCAAGTGCTTTTTGTGGTCCAACAATCTCAGGTAAGCGTTTGACACCACCCCAGCCAGGATAGATACCTAACATTACTTCAGGCAATCCTAAACTCGGTTTAGGGCTATCAATTAAGACACGATAGCGACACGCCAGAGCTAACTCTAAACCACCACCTAGACATGCTCCATGGATGAGCGCAAGGGTAGGATACGGGAGTTGAGCAATACGATTAAACAAATGCCAGCCACGTTCTAAGATGGACTTACCTGCTTGAGGGTCGTTTTCAAAACTTGAAAATTCATTAACATCTGCTCCAGCGATAAAGCCATTGCTTTTGCCCGAACGAATAATTAGCCCTGCAGGACGATGACTATCTAAGTGGTCAATAGCTTGTGCTAATTCTGTCATCACTTCAATAGAGAGGGCGTTCATTGAACGTTCTGGGCAATCAATAATGAGGTGGGCAATATTTCTCTCATCGCGATTAATCACCCAGTTTTTTAGTGTTAGTTCATTTGTCATGATTTAGTCCTCGATAAGTTCCACCAACATAGCACCGCCTTGACCGCCACCGATACAAATACTGGCTATACCACGTTTTAATTGTTGTTGTTTGAGTGCATGCACGAGATGTAAAACAATACGTGCACCAGAGGCACCGACAGGGTGTCCAATCGCAATTGCACCACCATCGATATTCAGTTTGTCTTGGTCGAGTACCCCAAAGGCAGGACGATTAAAATGTGTTTGGCAATAGTCATCATCATTAAAGGCATGTAAGCATGCTAGGGTCTGTGCAGCAAAAGCCTCATTGATTTCCCATAAATCAATGTCGTCCAATGATAATTGGTGGCGAGTGAGAATTTCTGCACTAGCATGTACGGGACCTAGCCCCATCTCACTTGGATCTAAAGCAGACCATTGACTATCGGTAATTTTAGCAATTGGCTTAATACCATAGCGTTGGACAGCTTCCTCGCTCGCGAGGATAAGGACGGCTGCACCATCGGTCACTTGTGAGCTATTGCCTGCGGTGATATTGCCAGATGGTTTATCAAAGACAGGTTTGAGTTTAGCGAGTTTTTCGACGGTAGAGTCATCGCGGACACCGTCATCTTCGCTATATAAATTGCCTTTGCTATCAATAATAGGCACGAGTTCATCGGCAAAATGATTGCCATTTTTCGCTTTAATGGCACGGGCATGGCTGCGAGCACTATACTCATCCATTTCTGTGCGAGAAATGCCAAATTTATAAGCAAGATTTTCTGCAGTTTGTCCCATAGAGATACCGACAACGGGGTCGGTCAGACCTTTTAAAAGACCAATCACAGGAGCAAGATAGTTTAATTTAAAACCTTTTAAGGTTGAAATTTTTTGTCCAAATGATTTTGCACTATTAAAGCGAGCTAACCAATCTACTGCTTTATCAGAAAAGAGTAATGGTGCACGCGAAAGCGCGTCTGTTCCCACCGCTAAAACCAAATCAGAGCGACCTGTTTGAATATTAGCAATAGCAGAGTCAATGGCTTGCATACCAGAGGCGCAATTACGCATAACGGTCCATGCAGGGACTTTATGTCCTGTGCCTAGGCGTAGACCCACGACACGACCAATATTGGTTTCATCTGGTGTTGGTGCAGCACAACCGACAATCACTTCAGAAAAATCAGATGCCTTAAAAGGTTGGCGTAACATGAGGGCTTGAGCAGCCTGAACAGCTAAATCGGATGCAGAGAAAGGTCCTCTGCCGCCACGCATTTTTAAAAAAGGTGTACGTACACCATCAACGATATAAACGGGTTTAAATGACATAGTGGTTCCTATCGTGAGTTAAATTGCATAAAAGCTCGGCTATCACTTAAGTCGTGAGGGAAGTCATCAACGTGGATGACCTTGTCGCGTAGACGGTTGCGCTCTTTGAGTAAATCGTACTCTTCTTGAGTGATACGACCATGCTCAAAGGCTGCATCGATAATATCGCGAACATTGGCATTAGTGTTGTTTTTGAAAATACCATTTTTCTCATCACGACGAATACGAGCGTCAAGGGTTTCGCAGTCAATCGATAAACGTAAGGCTTTTTCTAATAAAGCGATAGGCTCATCGGGATTGTCTGGAATATAACAATTGGCAGTCACACGATCACGTGTCGCACAAGGCTTGATAAATTTCTCGACAATCTTGCGGTCTTGATAATCGCCCGGCTTTTTAAAGACGCGTCCCCACATAAAACCTAGCATACGTAGGCTCGTGCCGATAAAGCGATTAGGCATATTGGCATAGATAGCAAATAAAGCCTCTTGAGCATAGTACAACTGTTCTTGTACCGCTTTGCGTACCATCGGCAGGTCTTCTTTTTGACGACCTTGGTCTTCGTAAAGTTTGAGGGTAGCCGTAGCTAGGTACATATGAGAGAGTACATCACCTAAGCGAGCAGAGATTTTTTCTTTGCGTTTGAGACTACCACCATAAATAGCCATCGCCATATCTGCCATAAGGGCAAAGTTGCTAGAAATACGGTTGATGTATTTATAGTAAATGCGCGTCTCTGGAGCGACATCAGCAGCCACTTTGGTCCAGTTAGAACCAATGAGGCTAGATAAAAAACTGCGCCCCATATTTTTGAAAACATGTCCGATATGACCCCATAGGGCTTCATCAAAATTTTCTAAGGCGAGGTCTTTATCTTTTTCCTGTGTAGCTTGGATTTCTTTCAATACATAAGGGTGACAGCGAATAGCACCTTGTCCAAAAATAATAAGACTACGCGTCAGAATATTGGCACCTTCAACGGTAATCCCAACCGGGAGTTGTTGATAGGCGCGACCGAGGAAATTAGAAGGACCTAAGCAGATACCTTTGCCGCCGATAACATCCATACCGTCATTGACAATTTTACGCGCATTCTCAGTCACATGATATTTGGCGATAGCGGAAAGAATAGCTGGCTTTTCACCTAAGTCTACAGCACCGGCTGTCATGATACGCACAGCATTACTCATATAAGTATTCGCTCCCATACGAGAGAGGACTTCCTCTACACCCTCAAAGCGTCCGATACTCATATTAAATTGTTTGCGAATTCGTGAGTAAGCACCCACACTGCGCATGGTCAATTGCGACATCCCAACATTGGATGAGGGGAGTGAAATAGCACGTCCTGCGGCTAGGCACTCCATCAGCATACGCCAACCTTTACCGACCATATCAATTCCACCGATAATAAAATCCATTGGGATAAAGACATCTTTACCGCGTGTAGGACCGTTCATAAACGCGGAGTTGAGTGGGAAATGACGGCGACCGATTTCGACACCAGGGTGGTTATGCGGAATAAGGGCACATGTGATACCAATATCTTTTTTATCCCCTAATAAACCGTCTGGGTCATAAAGGCGGAATGCTAGCCCGAGGATAGTGCAGACAGGAGCGAGAGTAATGTAACGCTTATCCCAAGTTACTTTAATCCCAAGTACTTCTTGTCCTTGCCATTCGCCTTTGCAGACGATACCTGAATCAGGAATGGCGGCAGCGTCAGAACCTGCCCATGGACTAGTCAACGCAAAAGCAGGAATTTCTCGACCATCCGCAAGGCGAGGGAGGTAGTAGTCTTTTTGGGCTTGTGTGCCATAATGGACAAGCAGCTCACCCGGACCTAATGAGTTCGGTACCATGACTGATACGGCAAGTGCAGAGCTACGAGTAGACAGTCTAGTCATAATCTCTGAGTGAGCAAAAGCAGAGAAACCCAAACCACCATATTGTTTCGGGATAATCATACCTAGGAATTTATTCTTTTTAATATAGTCCCAAGTTTCTGATGTTAAATCTAAGTCTTGAGTGCTGATTTTCCAATCATCAGCCATACGGCATACCGTATTTACATGCGTATCAATAAAGGCTTGCTCTTCTGCCGTTAAGGTGGGCTTGGGGATATTAATAAATTTTTGCCAGTCGGGTTTGCCACTAAATAAATCGGCATCCCACCATACGGTACCAGCTTCAATGGCATCTTTTTCTGTTGATGACATTGAAGGCATGACGGCACTAAATTTTTTAAACAGATTTTGACTGATTTTCTGTTTACGAAATGTTTTCAAACTCCGGTAAAGGCGCACGTAAACCTCCTAATATAAAACTTAATAAACGTGGCTTTAGCTTGTGATCATATTGGTCATATAGCTTAGCCGAGTCACTAGGGTGATGTTCTGTGACTTCTAATAATGCTTTAATGCCTGAGATGGCATAAGATGTTGCTCCTAACATAAATTGGAAGCGCCAAATAATCTCTTCTTCAGGAACACCGGGGAGGGCTTTGAAAAAGGCTTGTTTGTAGCGTTCAAAAACAAGCGCGTTTTCTTTGGCGACAATAGCACTGATAAAGCCGCTCGGGTTCACCATGGTTTGTTCTAATAAGCGTAAGAAAATGCCCCCGTCATGGTGCTCGTCACCGGCATGCTCTAAGAGTGAGCCAAAGAAAGCATTGACAATAAGAGAGGGTTTAATCGGTTTGCCATTGGCTTTGGCTTCTAACTCATCTAATAGACGTAAGCGCTCGTTATTAATAGCGCCAAGACGACGCTTCATCACAGCGATGATTAATTCATCTTTACTACCAAAATGGTAGTTCACGGCGGCGAGATTGACATTAGCCATCTGGGTAATATCACGCATTGAGGCGCTTTCGTGACCTTTTTCGACAAATAGGCGTTCTGCTGCGTCAAGAATGGCTTTTTTAGTTAAATCGGCTTTACGTAATTTAGTATTCATACAGTTAAATAAAACAAACGTTTGTTTAATTATAGAAAAATAATTGTACATCATTAATTGTGGTTTTCCCTAGAAAATTTTAAAATGCTATTGAAATGATAATAATTCTCATTTAGAATAACAAAATATTTTGGAGGTTATGATGGAATTAACGATGAATGCTGTAGTGGTGGGAGCCGATCGCCTAGGGAATTTACCTGATGTGTTAAAAGCGCATAACATCAAAATTAATAAACACATCACAGGGCGTGATCCTGCCCACCAGAAGAAAAACCTATCTTTGCCAAGCGGGACGCAAATTTTAATTTTATTGACGGATTTTCTGGGGCATAACGTTATGCGTTCGTTTAGAACAGCAGCGGAAAAACAAAACATCCCTATTGTGGCATGTAAACGCTCGGTATGTAGTATGCAACAAGCTTTGGAACAATGTCCGCAAGTATGTGCGAATTGTTCAAATAAATGTCGTTGAGTGGGCTGTATTGCTTATCTTAGGAGAAAAGGATGAAAGCCGTAAATAATCTATTGATGTTGTTAATAGCTATGCTGGTGTTATGGTCGCTAGTGGGTGTATCTGTGAAGCAGGCAGGAGGGGAAAGTAGTTATTCTTTATTTATCAAGGCAGCACCTACTATGCAGGTACTTTATCCTGAAATGGAGCAGTAATCTTTTAACTATGTAGCGGGTAGAAAGTTTACTTAATAAGCACTTAATAAACAGATGAAGTAGCAAAAATAATAGTTTAAATAAAGAAAAAGCACACCAATGAAGGTGTGCTTTTTTTGTTTTGTTTGTTTTTGCTTTAAAGGAAACTTAGCCTTTTGCGGTGGCAACTGCTGTTAAGCGACGTGCACCGTTGTAACGCTTGTTCCAGTAATCGCTCATCTTTTCTACGCGAACACGAGTGCCTGAGCGAGGAGCATGTAGGAATTCATTGTTACCAAGATAAATGCCTACGTGAGAATTACGGAAACCACGTGTATTGAAAAATACAAGATCGCCGGGTTGTAAGTTCGCACGGTTGACTGACTCACCTACAGACGCCATAGATGAGCTGACGCGAGGTAACTCAAGACCCATGTATTTACTAGCGGTGTAGTAAATCAGACCAGAGCAGTCGAAACCTTGTGGTGAAGTGCCACCAAAACGGTAACGAACACCCACATAGTTAAGCGCCGCTTGGGCTAATTGGCTGCCTGGTGAATCAGCTCTAAGACCAACACCAATAGAGGCATCACGGTTAGAACGATCAACTTTAGCTTGGTTAATCAAATCTCCAATTGGATCGGAGACATCGGGTGACCATGAGGTCGATTGTGTGCGTGCAACTGATTTCTGGAGCAAAGCACCGAGCGGGTCGGCAGTCTGCGCCTGTGCTGTTGTAAGCACAGCAGGTAACGCAATAATAGCGCTACCTAGGAATAAACGCTGAAAAACAGAGCGTATTCCTCGGGTTAAGGAAAATTGAGTGTGCATAGTCGTAGAGATATAAATTGTAATAGGGTTTTACGTACTAAGTGACCTTGTATAGGTCTAGTAGCATTCTACTGAAAAAAATGCCTATTAACAAGGCTTTCGGGAGGATTGAGAGCACAAATGGAGGGGTACAGAGGGTAGGGTCAAGCAAAAAAATCGAGCAAGTGCAATTAAAGAAATGTTAAATAAATTAAAAATAAGCGAAGAAGACTGATATTAACTGAAGAAGAGTGAATTGCTGGTGTTGTAGAAAAGTTTCAAAATAATTAAAAATATTTTGTAACAAACAGAGTGAGGGATGTGCTTAAAGGTGAAAAATAAGTGAAAACTAGGGTTAACACTATGTTTTTATTAGGTAATTTCTAGATTTTAAAGTAAATTTATAAAACTTTTTTATAACTATATGAAAATATTGTTAATTTAGTGGTTTTTTGGCACAAAAAAACTGAAAGAGAGGAGGTTTTTTGGCACAAAAAAGCCGAAAGAAAATTTTCTTTCGGCTTCAGAGTTGCTGTAATAAGCGCTTATTTGCAAGCAGAGAAGTCTAATGCGACACCTGTTTTGGCTTGCATCTCACCAGCGGTTACACCAGGAGCGAGTTCTAGGACTTTAATACCAGTAGGCGTAACTTCCATCACACCTAAGTCGGTAATAATCATATCAACAACCCCAAGACCTGTTAGTGGTAAGGTGCAAGAAGGGATGATTTTCATATCCTCTGTGCCATCTTTCTTACGAGCTACGTGTTCCATCAGTACGATAACACGACCAACACCAGCTACTAAGTCCATGGCACCGCCCATGCCTTTGACCATCTTGCCTGGAATCATCCAGTTGGCTAAGTCGCCTTTTTCAGATACTTGCATAGCACCTAGAATAGCAAGATTAATCTTACCTGCACGAATCATGCCAAATGAATCTGCTGATGAGAAAATAGAAGAGCCCGGTAAGGTAGTAACAGTTTGCTTACCTGCATTAATCATATCGGCGTCGACTTCATCTTCAGTAGGGAATGGTCCGATACCTAATAGACCATTTTCAGATTGTAGCCATACTTCGATACCCTCTGGAACATGGTTGGCAACCAGTGTTGGCAAACCAATACCTAGGTTGACGTAGAAGCCATCTTGTAGTTCTAGAGCAGCACGAGCTGCCATTTCATCACGAGTCCATGCCATTTATACTCTCCTTATGCTGCTCGAGTGGTGCGTTGTTCGATACGTTTCTCTGGATTTTCGTTAAGCACGATACGGTGTACGAAAATACCCGGTAGATGGATAGAATCCGGATCTAACTCACCTAATTCAACGATTTTTTCAACTTCGACGACTGTGATTTTGCCTGCCATTGCAACATTTGGATTGAAGTTGCGGGCAGTTTTACGGAATACGAGATTACCGCTTTTATCTGCCATATAGGCTTTTACAAGAGATACATCAGGAACAATAGCACGCTCCATGACATAGGTTTGACCATCGAATTCTTTGGTCTCTTTGCCTTCGGCGACGACTGTACCGACACCTGTCTTAGTAAAGAAGGCTGGAATACCAGCACCACCAGCACGTAGACGCTCAGCTAATGTACCCTGAGGGGTAAACTCTAACTCAAGCTCTCCTGATAAATATTGACGCTCGAATTCTTTATTCTCACCAACATAAGAAGCAATCATTTTTTTGATTTGGCGAGTTTCTAGTAATTGACCTAAACCAAAACCGTCAACACCGGCATTATTGCTCACACAAGTTAGATTTTGGACGCCAGAATCACGTAATGCAGCAATCAGCGCTTCAGGAATACCACAAAGACCAAAGCCACCTACGCCGATAGTTTGACCGTCAGCGACGATATCTTTTAAAGCCTCGCTTGCACTTGCATAGACCTTATTCATTGGAGTTGTCTCCTCAAGTTAAATAAAACAAAACACTAATATCTTATCAAAACTTATCAAAAAAACACAGATGTAAACTAAAAACTAGTATTACTCCTAATTTTGAGAGGGGGGAGATATTGGTAAAAACACCGAGATGAGGACTTATAGCTGGTTTTTCTTATTGTGAAGACTTACAATCATAATGTAAGATTGATTAATGTTTCATTACATCTCGAAGTGGTTAACAATTAGCACAGCATTTTGAGTACAAGTGGTGGATAAACAGGTAGTGGAAGTATAAATAAAAGGAGTGTATTTAAATGGCTGAACGCGAATCGATGGAATATGATGTTGTTATCGTTGGTGCGGGGCCGGGTGGTCTTTCTACAGCAATCAAATTAAAACAATTAGCTCAGGCAGCTAATAAGGAAATTTCAGTCTGTGTTCTCGAAAAAGGTAGTGAGGTGGGTGCCCATATCCTATCGGGTGCCGTGATGGATCCTCAAGCCTTGACAGAGCTGATTCCTGATTGGAAAGAAAAAGGTGCGCCATTAAATACCGCTGTTACTGAAGATGAATTCTTGTTCTTGTCAGAGACAGGCGCTAAGAAAACACCGCATTTCTTATTACCGGACTGTTTTAAAAATGACGGTAACTATATCGTCCGTTTAGGTGAAGTCACCCGTTGGTTAGGTGAGCAAGCAGAGAGCTTAGGTGTTGAGATTTTCCCGGGTTTTGCTGCTGCCGAAGTGCTTTATGATGAAAATGGTGCGGTAAAAGGTGTAGCAACAGGAGATATGGGCGTGAGTCGAGACGGTTCTCAATCAGCGCATTATCAACCAGGTATGGAATTACACGCCAAATACACGATTTTCTCAGAGGGTGCTCGCGGTCAATTAGGTCGTCAATTAATCGAACGTTTTAAATTAGACGCTGGTCGTGACCCACAAAGCTATGGTATTGGTATCAAAGAGATGTGGGAAATCGATCCAGCTAAATCAAAACCGGGTTTGGTTATCCATACTGCAGGTTGGCCACTAGATAGCGATACTTACGGTGGTACTTTCTTATATCACTTGGACAATAATATTGTAGTTGTGGGTATGGTTGTCGGTTTAGACTATGCAAACCCATGGTTGTCACCATTTGAAGAGTTCCAACGTTATAAAACACACCCTAATATTAAGCCGTATTTTGAGGGTGGTAAGCGTATCGCTTATGGTGCGCGTGCCATTACAGCGGGTGGTTTACTATCATTGCCTAAGTTAGTATTCCCAGGCGGTGCTTTAGTCGGCTGTGAAGCAGGTTTCTTAAATGCGTCGCGTATCAAAGGTAGTCATGCGGCAATTAAGACAGGTATGCTTGCGGCAGAAGCTGCATTTGAGGCATTAAATGCAGACCGTGCTCGTGATGAGTTGACTACTTACCCAGAGGCTTTTGAGAAATCATGGTTATTTGAAGAGCTCAATAAAGCACGTAACTTTAAACAATGGTTTAAAAAAGGTCGTACTATTGCGACGATTATGACTGGTATTGAGCAGAAATTACTAGGCGGTAAAATGCCATGGACAATTCACCGTACAAAGGCAGACCATGAGTGCTTACGCCCAGCCGCAGAAATGCCGAAAATTAATTATCCAAAACCTGACGGCGTGATTACGTTTGATCGTTTAAGCTCGGTATTTATTTCAAATACCAACCATGAAGAAGATCAACCTATTCACCTCACACTGAAAGACCCTTCAGTCCCTGTCAATGTTAATTTGGCGAAGTATGCTGGTCCAGAGCAGCGTTATTGCCCTGCAGGTGTTTATGAGTTTATCAAAGACGATAATGGTGCGGATAAGTTGCAGATTAATGCACAGAACTGTGTACACTGTAAAACTTGTGATATTAAGGACCCAACCCAGAATATCGTATGGGTAGCACCACAAGGTGGCGAGGGACCTGTTTATAGCGGTATGTAGGTGTATGGTGCAGCGAGGGGGCGGATTAGTTTACAACTGCCCCCGCTTTGACCAAGCACCTGCCAACAAGGATAGCCAAGCGAGTAAGAAGCATGTCCCACCAATAGGCGTAATAATGCCTAATTTCCCTATCCCCACGAGGACAAGAGCATATAAACTTCCAGAAAATAGCAAAATACCTGCCATAAAGAGAATAATGCTACGCTTTGCCCATTTCGTACAGGTAAAACTAGACAGCGCTGCCACGGCTAATATCGCCAATGTATGTACTAGTTGGTAAAGGACGGCAGTATGCCATACAGCCAGATGTTCGGGGCTGATAGCGTGTTTGAGGGCATGTGCACCAAAAGCCCCTAGTGCCACACTTAGAAAGCCAGAAATAGCAGCAAAAATAATAGAAAAACGCAGCATAATCCCTTCTGTTTTAGTTACAATAGATTATCTTTTATTTTAATCAAAAACGCTTATGTCTACTATCATTCCACAACGCTTATCGCAACTTCGCCAATTGATGCAAGCACGTCAAATAGATGCTTGGATTGTTCCTTCTGCAGACCCGCATTTATCTGAATATTTGCCAGCTTATTGGCAGCAGCGTGTATGGTTAAGTGGCTTTACAGGTTCAGTCGGTACGGTATTGGTGACAGCTGACTTTGCTGGTCTATGGGTGGATAGTCGTTATTGGGAACAAGCGACTGTACAGTTAAAAGACACTGGTATTGTCCTGATGAAGTCGGGTGAGGTGGGTGTGCTGTCATTAAATGAGTGGTTACTTTCTCATCTTCCACAGCAGGCTACGGTTGGTTTTAATAGTCAAATGATGGCTTTAAAACAGGCGGTTCAATTAGAAAGTGATTTAGCGTCTTTACAGGTTAAATTCACCACTGAAGAAGACCTATTGGCAGGTCTATGGGCTGAGCGTCCAGCCTTGCCAAAGCAGCCTATTTATGAGCATACAGCGCCTTTTATCAGTCAAACGCGAGCTGAAAAATTAGCCATGGTGCGTGAGCAAATGCGTCAAGCAAAGGCAGATTGGCATTTTATCTCTTCATTGGATGATATTGCGTGGTTATTTAATTTACGTGGTTCTGATGTTGAATATAACCCTGTATTTTTAGCCCATGCTTTATTGTCAGAAAATCGTGCGGTGTTATTTGTGCATGATGGTAAGATTGACCATGATTTAGCGACGATATTGGCAAAAGACGGTGTAGAAATTGCGAACTACGATAGTGTGTTATCGGTATTAGCGGATTTACCAGCGAGTAGTTCGATGTTGATTGACCCAGATCGTATGACCTTGGCGTTAAGTCGCCCTGCATGCGAAAAAGTGATTCAACAGGTCAATCCATCACGCTTATTTAAATCACAAAAAACAGCGGCAGATTTACAGCACGTGCGTACTGCGATGGAACAAGACGGTGCGGCTTTATGTGAGTTCTTTGCATGGTTTGAAGCAGCGTTGGCGAAAGGTGAGCGTATCAGTGAGCTGACGATTGATGAGCAAATTTGTGCAGCTCGTGCAAGACAGCCTTATTATGTTTGCCCAAGTTTTGCGACCATTGCTGGCTTTAATGGCAATGGGGCTATGCCACATTATCGTGCTTTACCTGAGTCTTTTTCCTATATTGAGGGGAATGGTCTATTATTAATCGACTCGGGTGGTCAATACCTAAATGGTACGACGGATATTACACGTGTCGTCCCTGTGGGTGAAGTCAGCGCAGAGCAAAAACGAGACTATACCGCTGTGTTAAAAGGCATGATTCAATTATCGCAAGCGGTATTCCCTCGAAATTATCCATCGGCGTTATTAGATACCTTAGCACGGACACCTTTGTGGCAATTAGGCTTGGATTATGGTCATGGCACGGGTCATGGCGTCGGCTATTTCCTCAATGTCCACGAAGGGCCTCAAGTCATCGCTCATCGTGCTTATACATTCCCACATACCTTTATGAAAGAGGGCATGATTACGTCGAATGAGCCGGGGGTATATCGTGCGGGTCAATGGGGGGTACGTATTGAGAATTTAGTGGTCAATGTCCCTGCGCAAAAAACAGAGTTTGTGGATACGTTGAAGTTTGAAACATTGACGCTTTGCCCAATTGATACGCGTTGTATTGATAAGTCATTGATGACAGCCGAAGAAATTCATTGGTTAAATCAATATCATGCAGAAGTATTGCGTCGCTTAAAACCACGCGTGTCAGGAGAAGCGCTTGCATGGTTAGAGTTGCGTACACAAGCTATTTAACGAGGAGAAATATTTAATGACT
>JAXECN010000058.1:0-3350 GCA_034093535.1 Pelistega sp. | reverse complement strand
ACTAATTTCAGCGACAGATTTTACGCCTGTTAGCGTCATCGCGACACGCATCTCTTTCATCATTAAGTCAAGTAAATTCTCAACTCCCGCTTGACCCTGTGCAGCTAATGCATAGGCAAATGCACGACCGATTAAACATGCATCCGCACCTAATGCCAACATACGCACAATATCTAAACCAGAACGTACACCAGAATCCGCAAGAATTTTAATCTTGCCTTTAACAGCTTCTGCAATCGCAGGCATTGCTGCCGCACTTGATAATACGCCATCTAATTGACGACCACCATGGTTAGAAACCACAATACCATCTGCACCAAAAGCAACAGCATCACGAGCATCTTCTGGGTCTAAGATACCTTTGATAATCATTGGTCCTTCCCAGAAATCACGAATCCATTGTAGGTCCTGCCAAGAAATTGAAGGGTCAAAATTCGCCCCTAACCAACCGATATAATCCTCTAGACCTGTTGGCTTACCTAAGTAACGAGAAATATTACCTAAGTCATGTGGCTTACCATGAATACCAACATTCCATGCCCAATGAGGATACATAGTCGATTGAAGATAACGGCGCATAGCAGCATTAGGACCACTCATACCAGAGTGAGCATCACGATAACGTGCACCCGGTACTGGCATATCTACGGTAAACACTAAAGTACTACAACCAGCCGCCTTAGCACGCTCTAGTACATTTTTCATAAAGCCACGGTCACGCAACACATAAAGTTGGAACCACATTGGACGATTAATCGCAGGAGCTACCTCTTCAATCGGACAAACTGATACCGTTGATAAAGTAAAAGGAATCCCTTTTTTATCAGCGGCTTTTGCGGCTTGAACCTCACCACGTTTCGCATACATACCTGTTAAACCGACAGGCGCCAAAGCTAATGGCATAGATAATTTTTCGCCAAATAGCTCTGTGCTAGTAGTTAAATCAGACATATTTTTAAGAATACGTTGGCGTAAAGCAATCTTTGATAAATCGTCTACGTTATTGCGTAACGTTGCCTCATCATAAGCACCACCATCAATATAGTGGAATAAAAATGGAGGTAAGCGACGTTGCGCAGCTTTACGGTAATCTTTTGCTGATGAAATAATCATTTTCTATCCTAAAGTTTTTTTAATCGACTTTTACGCTGTTGACGAGCTTCTTCTTCATCAATTTGCTTTACTTGGTCGATAACATAATGAATATGTTGCTGCACATGGTTTAATGCCCCTTTGGCATCACCCTGTTCAATGGCCTCTAATAAAGCGGTATGTTGATTATTGAGTTGATCTGCCATCACCGTATCGGTATACATTTTATGGCGAGCTAACACCACATTATTGTGGAGTAGCTCAAAAACATTTCTCATTAATTGGATAAGCACAACATTATGGCTAGCTTCTGCAATCGCCAGATGAAAGTTTGCGTCCGCATCAGCTGCTTTAGGCAAATCCCCTATCTGCTGAAAATGCTGTAACCTATCATAGGCAGTGCGGATAAGCGCCTTTTCCTCATCAGTTGCTCGCAATGCTGCATACCAAGCTGTACCGCCTTCTAGCACAGCTCGTGCCTCTTGAACATCAAAACGGTAATCTGGGTCTTGTGCAATCAGCTGACCAATTTGATTTAAGTTGGCATCAATTTTCCACATTGCTGGGTCTTGCTTTAAAAAAGTACCTGAACCAATTTTTGTTTCAATCAGACCTTGTGCAGTAAGTTGTTTGAGAAGCTCTCTCAATCTTGTACGAGAAATAGAGAGCATCTCACAAAGTTTTCTTTCGGCAGGCAGACGATCCCCTATCTCAATGCCTTGTTTTATAACAATATCACCAAGTGCGGAAATAAGAGATTGTGCTGCCGTCATAAAGTTTGCCTATCGTTACTATCATTAATGGGGAATCATGCCAGGCAATAAATATGCCTGTACAGTCACGATAATACCAATAATTACAGCAAAAATTAAGCTATGTTTAACAGTAAAGCGGAATAAGTCAGATTCACGACCTACTAAGCCTACTGCTGCACATGCAATAGCAATCGATTGTGGTGAAATCATCTTACCTGTCACACCACCACTTGTATTCGCAGCTACTAATAACACATCAGAAACACCGATTTGGTGTGCTGTTGTTGCTTGTAATGCACCGAATAATGCATTTGCTGAAGTATCCGAACCTGTTAAGAATACACCTAACCAACCTAAGAATGGTGAGAAGAAAGTAAATGCTTTACCTGTATGCGCTAAAGCCAATGCTAATGTCGCTGATAAACCTGAATAGTTAGCGATAAAAGCAAACGCTAATACCATACCAATTGATACGATAGGAATACGTAATTCTTTTAGAGTTTCACCAAATGTCTCTACCGCTTGAGATGGCTTCATACGTAGATAGATAATCGTAATAATAGCCGCGATTAAGATAGCCGTACCTGTCGCAGAGAACCAATCAAACTTATACACTGCTGCATAATTAGTCACATCGGTCACCACTGGTGGTAATTTCTGTACTAAATTATGTAAGCCAGGTACTTCAAAGTGCAGAACCATACTTTCCAATGCACCACCGGCTTTAAATAAGTCCTTAAATGGTTTGATACTCCATACTGTTACAACAGCAGTCAAGATGGCAAAAGGCATCCAAGCTTTCACGATTTGACCTGTTGTAAATGAATGCTTGGTCGAAATGCTTTGCTCTTCTTGGTTAAAACGGAAAATCGTCTTAGGTTGCCAGAATTTACATAAAATCGTTAAGCTCACTAATGTCGCAATGGCGGCGGTAATGTCTGGTAACTCTGGTCCTAAGTAAGTCGCTGTTGCCCACTGTGTAATCGCAAATGCTGCACTACCCACAAGAATAGCAGGCCACATTTCTTTGACACCACGCCAACCATCCATAATCGCCATTAACCATACGAGTACGATAGGTACAACAAATGGTAATTGATGCCCCACCATCTTACTAATTAACATAGGATCTAAGTTAGCGACTTGACCTGCCACAATAATAGGAATACCCATCGCACCAAAGGCTACAGGCGCAGTATTCGCAATTAAACAAAGACCGGCTGCATATAAAGGTTTAAAACCTAAACCTACTAATAATGCTGCGGTGATAGCCACAGGAGCCCCAAAACCTGCCGCACCTTCTAAGAAAGTACCAAATGCAAAGCCGACTAAAAGCATTTGCATACGTTGGTCTTCTGTCAGTGAAAGGATACTCGAACGAATAATATCAAATTGACCTGTTTTAACAGAAATCTTATAAAGGAACACAGCACCGATAATAATCCAAGCAATCGGCCATAAACCATAGAAAAAGCCATAAACCGCTGAAGCTAATGCCATACC
>JAXECN010000057.1:0-4206 GCA_034093535.1 Pelistega sp. | reverse complement strand
TTTTTTTATTGTTGTAAATTTTAGAGGCCAATATGTCAGACTTAAAGTCAAAACCTCGCCGTGAATTTCGCAATGTCGATTTTCAACTGATTACGACAAAGTATCGCTTACCTTTTGCAGGTAAGGTTTCGATTCTACATCGTGTTAGTGGCGCTCTTTTATTCTTAAGCTTACCTTTATTAATCACTTTATTTGCTTACAGTGTTAATCCTTTCGGTTTCCAAGCGTTAACCCAAGGTGCTGTAGGCTTTTTTGTGAAACTTATCCTATTAGTGGTGTTGTGGGGTTTCATGCATCACTTATGTGCTGGTATTCGTTATTTAATCCTCGATTTACATATCGGTATGGATAAAGTAACAGCACAAAAGAGTGCGAAAATCGTTCTTGGTGTGAGCTTGGCTTTAACGCTAATTTTTGCGATTAAATTATTTGGAGTTATCTAATGGCACAAGATCAATTCGGTAGAAAGCGTCGTGTAGTCGGCGCACATTACGGTACTCTAGATTTTATCGCTCAACGCGTCACAGCGGTTATCTTAGCGGTTTACTCAGTACTGTTCCTATTAGCATTGTTATTTACATCAGTGACTTATCAGAACTGGGTCGGTTTCTTTACATTTACCTGTTTAGGTGTACCTGTTGGCAAGATGTTAGCGACAACGGCTTTCTTTGCTTTGGCATGGCACGCATGGGTAGGTGTTCGCGATATTTGGATGGACTATGTTAAATCAGCTGGTGTTCGTCTCGCTTTATTCGCTTTAACACTTCTTTGGTTAGCAGGCTCAGTTGCCTACTTTGCTTCAATTGTTTGGAGACTATAAATGACAGCGATTCTTTCTTCGTTACCACGCCGTAAGTTTGATGTAGTGGTAGTAGGTGCAGGTGGTGCGGGCATGCGCTGTTCATTACAGTTAGCCCAAGCAGGTCTATCTGTTGCCGTTTTATCAAAAGTATTCCCAACACGTTCTCACACTGTAGCTGCCCAAGGTGGTATTAGTGCTTCTCTAGGCAATATGTCAGAAGACAACTGGAAATGGCACATGTATGACACTGTTAAGGGTTCTGACTGGTTAGGTGACCAAGACGCGATTGAGTTTATGTGTCGTGAGGCGCCAAATGCTGTTTATGAATTAGAGCATTTTGGTATGCCATTTGACCGTAACCCTAACGGTACAATTTACCAACGTCCATTCGGTGGTCACACAGCGAACTTTGGTGAAAAACCAGTTCAACGTGCCTGTGCGGCAGCTGACCGTACTGGTCATGCTTTATTACACACCTTATACCAACGCAACGTCGCAGCACGTACACACTTCTTCGTAGAGTGGATGGCTTTAGACTTAATCCGCAACGATGACGGTGATGTACTTGGTGTAACAGCGTTAGAGATGGAGACAGGCGATATCTACATCCTTGAAGCTAAGACAACTGTATTAGCAACAGGTGGTGCAGGTCGTATCTGGGCAGCTTCGACCAATGCTTTCATCAATACAGGTGACGGCTTAGGTATGGTGGCTCGTGCTGGTATCCCATTACAAGATATGGAATTCTGGCAATTCCACCCAACAGGTGTTGCGGGTGCTGGTGTATTGATTACTGAGGGTGTTCGTGGTGAGGGTGGTATCCTTCTAAATAAAGACGGCGAACGCTTCATGGAGCGTTATGCACCTAACCTTAAAGACTTAGCACCACGTGACTTCGTTTCTCGCTCTATGGACCAAGAGATTAAAGAAGGTCGTGGTTGTGGTCCAGACGGTAGCTACGTTGTGCTTAAGTTAGACCACTTAGGTGCTGATGTGATTAACAAACGTCTACCATCAATCCGTGAAATCGCGATTAAATTCGGTAACGTTGACCCAATTAAAGAGCCAATTCCAGTTGTGCCAACAATCCACTACCAGATGGGTGGTATTCCAGCTAACTATCATGGTCAAGTATTATCTTGGGATAATGCGACACAATCAAATAAAGTGGTTAATGGCTTATATGCGATTGGTGAATGTGCGGCGGTATCAGTGCATGGTGCTAACCGCTTGGGTACTAACTCATTACTTGACTTGGTGGTATTCGGTCGTGCGACAGGTAACCACATCGTTGAGTCTCACCCAGAACGTCAAAAAGCACATAAAGACCTCGCTGTAGAATCAGTGACTAAATCACTTGACCGTGTTAATGCACTTGAAACTCGTGCTTCTGGTGAAAAAGTTCAAGACGTGGGTAATGCAATGCGTATCGCAATGCAACATCACTGCGGTGTATTCCGTACATTAGACCTATTGAACAAAGGTGTTGCTAAGATTGATGAAATCGCTGAACAAGCGAAAAATATCTACTTCAAAGATAAATCTAAAGTCTTCAATATGGCTCGCCAAGAGGCGTTAGAGATTGAAAATATGATTGAAGTAGCTCGTGCAACTATCAAATCAGCTTCTCAACGTACAGAAAGCCGTGGTGCACATGCCCTTAATGATTACCCAGAGCGTGATGATGTGAACTGGACAAAACACACATTATGGTATTCAGAAGATGGTCGCTTAGAGTATAAGCCTGTTCAGATGAAACCATTAACAGTTGAATCATTCCCACCAAAACCACGCACATTCTAAGCAGGATATTATGACAAAACGTATCGTAAAATTTGAAATTTATCGCTATGATCCTGATAAGGACGAGCGTCCATACATGCAAAAATTAGACGTCGAGTTAGGACCTAATGACAAGATGTTATTAGACGCCATCGTTCGCATTAAAAATGATGTGGATGATAGTCTTTCTATCCGTCGTTCTTGCCGCGAAGGTGTTTGTGGTTCAGACGCTATGAACATCAATGGTAAAAATGGTCTTGCATGTTTAACTAACCTCAATGACCTAACACAGCCTATCGTGTTACGTCCATTGCCAGGTCTACCAGTTATCCGTGACTTAATCGTTGATATGACACACTTCTTTAACCAATATCATTCGGTTAAACCGTATCTTATCAACAATACACCAGCGCCAGAAAAAGAGCGTTTACAAAGCCCAGAGGCTCGTGATGAGTTAGATGGTCTTTACGAGTGTATTTTATGTGCTTGCTGTTCAACGTCTTGTCCATCATTCTGGTGGAACCCTGATAAGTTCGTGGGTCCTGCTGGTCTATTACAAGCGTATCGTTTCTTAGCGGATAGCCGTGATGAAGCGACAGCAGAACGTCTAGATAACTTAGAAGACCCGTACCGTTTATTCCGTTGTCATACCATTATGAACTGCGTGGATGTATGTCCAAAAGGCTTAAATCCAAGTAAAGCTATTGGTAAGATTAAGGAAATGTTAGTACGTCGTGCTATCTAATCGTTTATGGCGAACTTAACTGAACTAGAGCGTGCACGTCTGAGATGGCGTGCTCGCCGCGGTTTATTAGAAAATGACTTGATTATCACGCGTTTTCTTGACCGCTATGAAACTGAGTTAAATGATGACGATGTTCGTAGTTTGACTCATCTTTTTGAGATGGATGATAATTCTTTGCTTGATGTCTTACTCGGTAGAGCGGAGCCAGAGGGCAACTATGATACTGCTAATATTAACCGTTTGGTTAAGCTTATGCGTGAGGAATAGAGATTTAGAGTATAGGATTACCATCCGAGTATAACTTTACAAAGGAATTTAAATGAAGTTATCAGATAAAAAAGCTACCCTTAATATTGAAGGTAGTGCACCAATTGAATTACCAGTATATTCTGGTACTGTTGGTCCTGATGTGTTAGATATTCGTAAACTATACGGTCAAAGCGATATGTTCACGTTTGACCCGGGTTTTATGTCAACAGCTTCGTGCGAATCGGCGATTACGTACATTGACGGCGACAAAGGCGAATTGTTATACCGTGGTTATCCAATCGAGCAGTTAGCCGTAAATTGTGACTATTTAGAAGTGTGCTATTTACTTTTAAATGGTGAACTTCCAAATGCTCAACAAAAGGCTGAGTTCGAATACTCAATCAATCATCACAACTTAGTGCATGAGCAAATGCATTTCTTCTTACGTGGTTTCCGTCGTGATGCTCACCCAATGGCGATTCTAACTGGCTTAGTAGGCGCGATGTCTGCGTTCTATCATGATTCTACAGATATCACTAATCCACGTCACCGTGAGATTTCTGCGATTCGCTTGATTGCTAAAATGCCAACATTAGTGGCAATGGCGTACAAATACTCTCGTGGCGAG
>JAXECN010000056.1:0-5101 GCA_034093535.1 Pelistega sp. | reverse complement strand
GCTTTATTGTGAGCATGGACGAAATCGTTAATCACGGTGGTCGTATCGGTGTTCAAGAAATCGTGATGGGTATGGCTCACCGCGGTCGTTTAAATATGCTAATTAACGTCATGGGCAAACGTCCAGGCGATTTGTTTGCCGAGTTTGAGGGTAAACACGCCGAAGGCCTAACTGACGGTGACGTAAAATATCACAACGGTTTCTCTAGTGATATTTCAACACCAGGAGGTCCAGTACACCTATCATTAGCGTTTAACCCATCTCACCTTGAGATTGTTAACCCAGTGGTAGAGGGTAGTGCACGTGCACGCCAAGACCGTCGTCAATCTAAGAAAGACGTTTTACCTGTCCTAGTACATGGTGACGCCGCTTTTGCAGGTCAAGGTGTTGTGATGGAAACATTAAACCTTGCGCAAACTCGTGGTTACGGTACTGGCGGTACAGTGCATGTGGTGATTAATAACCAAATCGGTTTCACGACATCTGACCCACGTGACGCACGTTCGACATTGTATTGTACTGACGTTGTTAAGATGATTGAAGCGCCTGTATTCCACGTTAATGGTGATGATCCAGAAGCGGTGGCATTTGTTTCTCGTCTAGCGTTAGATTACCGTGCAGAATTTGCGCATGATGTGGTGATTGATATCGTATGTTTCCGTAAATTAGGTCACAACGAACAAGATACACCAGCATTGACACAACCATTGATGTACAAATCAATCGGTAAACACCCAGGTACACGTAAACTATACGCAGACAAATTAGTCGCTCAAGGCGTATTGGGTACAGATGAGCCAGAAGAAATGGTTAAAGAGTACCGTGCAGTGATGGATGCCGGTGGTGAGACTGCTGAGCCAGTTCTCACAGATTTCAAAAACAAATATGCGATTGACTGGACACCTTTCCTTGGTGCTAAATGGACTGACAAAGCAGACACAGCGATTCCAACGACAGAGTTACAACGTCTTGGTGAGCGTATTACGACAGTACCAGAGACATTTACACCACATAAATTAGTTGAGAAATTATTAGCTGATCGTGCAGCGATGGCACGTGGTGAGATGAATCTTGATTGGGGTATGGGTGAGCATTTAGCGTTTGCTTCGTTAGTGAGCGCAGGTTTTGATGTGCGTATTACAGGCCAAGATGCGGGTCGTGGTACATTCACACACCGTCACGCTGTATTACATGATCAAAAACGTGAGCGTTGGGATGACGGTACGTATATCCCATTACAAAATATTAGCGAAAACCAAGCGAAATTCACTGTGATTGACTCTGTATTATCAGAAGAAGCTGTTCTTGGTTTTGAATATGGTTTTGCTTGCTCAGAGCCAAATACATTAACGATTTGGGAAGCACAATTCGGTGACTTCGTCAACGGTGCTCAAGTGGTTATCGACCAATTTATCGCTTCAGGCGAAGCAAAATGGGGTCGTCAATGTGGTTTAACTATGATGTTACCGCATGGCTACGAAGGTCAAGGTCCAGAACACTCTTCAGCACGTATCGAGCGTTTCTTACAATTATGTGCTGATAACAATATGCAAGTTGTTCAGCCAACTAATGGTGCACAAATTTTCCACTTACTACGTCGTCAGATGATTCGTAAGTTCCGTAAGCCATTAGTCATCTTTACACCAAAATCTTTACTACGCAATAAAGACGCAAGTGTGCCACTTTCAGAGTTTTCTGAGGGTTCATTCAAGCCAGTTATCGGTGAAGTAGATACAGGCATTAAGGCAGATAAAGTCAAACGTGTACTCGTATGTTCTGGTAAAGTTTACTATGACTTAGTCAATGCACGTAAAGAGCGTGAGGCTAATGACGTCGCGATTATTCGTATCGAACAGCTTTACCCATTTGCACATAAAGATTTCGCAGCTGAATTAGCACAATACGCTAATGCAAAAGAAGTTGTTTGGGTTCAAGACGAGCCACAAAACCAAGGTCCTTGGTTCTACATCCAACATCATATTTATGAAAATATGAAAGAAGGTCAAAAACTTTCTTATGCTGGACGTAACGCTTCTTCTTCACCAGCGGTAGGCTACTTAGCTAAGCACAATGAACAACAAAAAGCTTTAATTGAGCAGGCATTTGCTAGTCGCTTAAAAGGCTTTGTATTAACAAAATAATTTTTTAAGTTTAAAGGATTTTAATTATGGCAATTATCGACGTAGTCGTACCACAATTATCTGAGTCAATTTCTGAAGCGACGCTATTAGAGTGGAAATTTAAAGTAGGTTCATCTGTTTCTCAAGACGAAACACTTATCGAAGTGGAAACAGACAAAGTAGTATTAGAAGTACCAGCACCAGCAGCAGGTGTTATCACTGAAATCATCGAAGGCGATGGTAGCACAGTGACTTCTGGTCAATTATTAGCAAAAATCGATACAGAAGCAACTGCAGCTGCATCTGCGCCTGCAGCAGCACCAGCCGCGGCTCCTGCGGCAGCGGCAGCACCAGTAGCAGCAGCACCAGCAGCAGCGTCAAAAGGTGATGTAGCTTCTCCAGCAGCAAGCGTGATTTTAGCGGAAAAAGGTCTAAATGCTTCTGACGTTGCAGGTACAGGTCGTGATGGTCGTGTAACAAAAGCTGACGCACAAGCGGCTTCAGCTAAACCAGCGGCTGCAGCACCAGCAGCAGTACCACTCAACTTAGACGGTCGTCCAGAACAACGCGTTCCAATGACACGTCTACGTGCACGTATCGCTGAGCGTTTATTACAATCTCAACAAGAGAATGCTATCCTAACGACATTCAACGAAGTTGATATGAGCGCAGTGATTGCTTTACGTAATCAATACAAAGACAAATTTGAAAAAGAGCATGGCGTTAAGTTAGGCTTTATGTCTTTCTTCGTAAAAGCAGCAGTTGCCGCATTAAAACGTTACCCAATCCTTAACGCGTCTGTTGACGGTACAGATATCATTTACCACGGTTACTTTGATATCGGTATCGCCGTAAGCAGCCCACGTGGTTTAGTTGTACCTATCCTACGCAATGCAGACCAATTAAGTTTAGCGGATATCGAAAAAGCTATCGCTGACTTCGGTGCTCGTGCTCGTGATGGTAAATTAGGTCTAGAAGACTTAACTGGCGGTACATTCTCTATCTCTAATGGTGGTGTATTCGGTTCTATGATGTCTACACCAATCATCAACCCACCACAATCAGCTATTCTAGGTGTTCACGCGACTAAAGAGCGTCCAGTAGCGATTAACGGTAAAGTAGAAATCCGTCCAATCAACTACTTAGCGATGTCTTATGACCACCGTATCATTGACGGTCGTGAGGCTGTATTAGGTCTAGTAGCGATGAAAGAAGCGTTAGAAGATCCACAACGCTTGTTATTAGATATCTAATCGTTTAGATACGCAAAAGGCGCCCCTGAGAGATTGGGGGCGTTTGGTTTTTCTAAGAATACAAATTTTTAAAGAGAATTGAATATGTCTACACAATTTGACGTGGTTGTAATCGGTGCAGGTCCTGGCGGTTATATCGCTGCTATTCGTGCTGCACAATTAGGTAAAAAAGTTGCATGTATCGATGCATGGGTGGATGAAAAAGGTAATGCGAAACCAGGTGGTACATGTACAAACGTAGGTTGTATCCCATCAAAAGCCCTTTTACAATCTTCTGAACACTATGAGCAAGCTAATCATCACTTTGCTGAGCATGGTATCGAAGTAGGTAGCGTAAAATTAAAATTAGAAACCTTAATTGGTCGCAAAGATAACGTTGTTAAACAAAATAACGATGGTATCCAATACCTATTCAAGAAAAACAAAGTAACTTTCTTTGTAGGCAAAGGCTCTTTTGTTGGTAAAGAAGCTGACGGTACTTACAAAATTAAAGTTGACGGTAAAAAATCTGAAGAATTAGTAGCAACACACGTTATCGTTGCAACAGGTTCAGCACCACGTGCATTACCAGGTTTAGCATTTGACGAAGAGCAAATTCTTTCAAATGATGGTGCATTACGTATGTCATCAGTACCTAAGAAATTAGGTGTGATTGGTGCGGGTGTTATCGGTCTAGAGATGGGTAGCGTATGGCGTCGTCTAGGTGCTGAGGTGACTATCCTTGAAGCGGCACCAGCATTCTTGGCGATGGCAGATGAAGCAGTTGCTAAAGAGGCGAAAAAAGCGTTTGATAAGCAAGGCTTAAAAATCGAAGTTGGTGTTAAGTTAGGCGAAATCAAACAAACAGCTAAGCAAGTTAAAATCCCTTATACAACAGCTAAGGGTGAAGAGCAAACGCTTGAAGTGGATCGTTTAATCGTATCAATTGGTCGTGTGCCATATACAGACGGTCTAAATGCTGCAGCGGTTGGTTTAGCACTCAATGAGCGTGGCTTTATCGAAGTTGACGGTGATTGCAAAACAAATCTTCCAAACGTATGGGCGGTAGGTGATGTAGTTCGTGGTCCTATGTTAGCGCATAAAGCGGAAGAAGAGGGTGTGGCTGTGGCTGAGCGTATCGCCGGTAAACATGGTCATGTTAACTTTGACACGATTCCTTCTGTTATCTACACATCACCAGAAATGGCATGGGTAGGTAAGACTGAGCAGCAATTAAAGCAAGAAGGTCGTGAGATTAAAGTAGGTAGTTTCCCATTCTTAGCGAATGGTCGCGCGCGTGCTTTAGGTGATACGACTGGTTTTGTGAAAATCATTGCTGATGCAAAAACAGATGAAGTATTAGGTGCGCATATCATTGGCCCTATGGCATCTGAGCTAATTTCTGAATTAGTGACCATTATGGAATTCAAAGGCGCAGCAGAAGATATCGCGCGTATCTGCCACGCTCATCCAACATTGTCTGAGTCAGTGAAAGAAGCGGCTTTAGCAGTTGATAAGCGTTCGTTGAACTTCTAATCGATACTTGTCACTCTTGCAGTATGTTGTTCTTACTGCAAGAGTTTGTGTATTGATAGCAGACAGACCATACTGCAGATAGTTTGCTCTGTACAGTCCTCACTACAGAACTTGTGTATTGATAGCCCACACTACAGACAGTTCACTCTTGCTCCGGAAAGTGCTTCGCCGTTTCCAATGTCGCTACGAGTGAATGTCTCTCCGTGTGGTCTG
>JAXECN010000055.1:0-11831 GCA_034093535.1 Pelistega sp. | reverse complement strand
CTCAGGCTATCATGGAGACACATGGCATGCGATGTCAGTTTGTGATCCCGAGACAGGCATGCATAGTCTATTTGCGCGTAGCTTACCCGTGCAATATTTCTTACCGCAACCCAAGACACGCTTCGGGCAGGTATGGCAAGCCGAAGATATTCGTCCGCTCAAAACACTACTTGAAAAGCACGCTGATGAAATTGCAGGTCTTATTCTAGAACCTATTGTTCAAGGAGCTGGAGGGATGTATTTCTATTCTCCAGATTACTTGAAGCAAGCCAAAGCGCTTTGTGATCAGTATCAAGTACTACTTATTTTTGATGAAATCGCCACTGGTTTTGGGCGAACAGGCAAGCTTTTCGCATATGAACATAGCACCGTTATTCCAGATATTATCTGCTTAGGTAAAGCCTTGACAGGTGGCTACCTCACCCTATCCGCCACCGTGACACAAACCGAAATTGCAGAAACCATCTGTGCAGGAGAGGCAAAGTGTTTTATGCACGGTCCAACCTTTATGGGCAATCCTCTCGCTTGTGCTATTGCCACTGCCAGTCTACAACTCTTGATAGAGAATAACTGGCAACAACAAGTCGATCATATTAATCAACAATTCCATCAATTATTAGACCCGATTGCTACTCGTAATTATATTAAAGACCTGCGTATTCTCGGTGCAATTACCGTGCTTGAATTGCATGCCCCAGTCAATATGAAAACGCTTGTCCCCCGTTTTGTCGAACAAGGTGTTTGGGTCAGACCTTTTGGCAGACTCGTCTACCTCATGCCCCCTTATATCATTCAACCCGCAGAACTGACCCAACTCGTTAACGGTATGTTGGTGGCTTTAGATCAAGAGTATGGAGTCACACCATGAATTTTCAGCAACAATTAGATAACTTAAAAAATCGCCATCAATTTCGCCAAATTCCCGATTTAATTCATCATGGGCGATATGTAGAAATAAATGGCAAGCATTGTCTTAATCTCTCTGGTAATGATTACTTAGGCCTCAGTTATCAGCAAGACTTACAAAAAGCTTTCTTAGTCCAATATAAGAACGCACTACCTCTATTCTCAAGCACTTCCTCGCGATTACTCACAGGGAGCTCGCCACATTATCGCCAATTAGAAACAACCATGGCAGCACTATTTCAACAAGAAAGCTGTCTCCTCTTTAATAGTGGTTATCATGCCAATATTGGTATTTTGCCAGCACTGACCGATAAACAGAGCTTAATCATCGCTGATAAATTAGTACATGCCAGTATGATTGATGGGATACGTCTTGCGGCTTGTGATTTTATTCGTTTTCGCCACAATGACTATCAGCACCTCACTGATTTACTCGCCGAAAATGCCTCACGCTATCACCGTATCATTATCGTCACGGAAAGTGTCTTTAGTATGGATGGCGATTTTGCCGATTTACATACTTTGGTTGCACTGAAAAAACAATATGAGCATGTTCTGCTCTATGTGGATGAAGCTCATGCTTTTGGTTTATATGGGCAAAAGGGTCTAGGGCTGGCTGAAGAATTGGATTGTATCGCTGATATTGATTTATTAGTGGGTACTTTTGGTAAAGCGGCTGCCTCTATAGGTGCCTATCTAATTTCATCACAAGAAATTCGTGATGTGCTGATAAATACCATGCGTCCCTTAATCTTTTCTACGGCACTACCCCCCTTTAATATCGCATGGACGCAATTTATCGTAGAAAAGCTGCCGCAACTTACGGCTAGACGACAGCACCTCAAAGACATCAGTCACTTTTTGCGTAACGCCCTCGTACAACAATTTAATGTTGATATGCCGAGCCAAAGCTGTATCGTCCCCTATATCATCTATGACAATGATAAAGCACTGAAACTTGCTCAAACTTTACAACAACAAGGCTACTATTGCCTCCCTATCCGCCCACCCACTGTGCCTGCCAACACGGCTCGTATCCGCTTCTCACTCAATGCAGATATTCAACAGCATGAATTAGAACAACTTCTCGACAGCTTACAGGCATTGGTATGAAAACACATTTCATTCATCATCAAGGGCAGCATTTAATCATCTACTTTGCTGGTTGGGGAACACCGCCTAGTGTGGTCGCTCATCTGCAACTACCCGCGAATACGGATTTACTAATTTGTTATCAACACCATGATTTAGTCTGTGATTTTGACCTCAAACCCTATCAATCCATCCGTGTGGTAGCTTGGTCACTGGGGGTCTGGGTGGCAGAGCGAGTCATGCAAAATACCACGCTACTATCAGCCACAGCCATTAATGGTTCAGGTCTGCCTTGCCATAATCAATACGGTATTCCGACAGAGATTTTTCAGGGAACACTAGATAAGCTGTCTCCCCAAACACGCACACATTTTGAACGCCGTATGTGCATGGATAAAAGCCTACTCGCTGACTATCAACAGCATATCGACTATCAAGCATTTGAAGATATTCAGACTGAATTGCACTATTTAAATCATGCTATCAAGCAAGATACTCGTCATAACCTTATCACTTGGGACAAGGCAATCATCAGCCAAAAAGATAGTATTTTTCCTCCTGACAACTTGCGCCATTACTGGCAAACACGCTGCCCCATAGAGGAATATCCCTATGCTCATTTATTGTTCCAGCATTTTACGCATTGGGCAGAATTCTGGGAGGGCAAACATGATTAAAACAGAAGATACGCTTGATAAAAACCTCGTCCGCCAACGCTTTACGCAAGCTCTTTATCACTATGATGAACATGCCTGTGTGCAACAACGAATTAATCGTCTACTCATCTCTCTACTCCAGCAGTATAGTGATGGTTCATTTCAACAAGCTTTTGAATTAGGCTGCGGTACGGGTGATTTAACCCAATTACTACAGGAAAATTTTCATATCAAAGATTGGTTTTTAAATGATTTATGTGCTTTAGAAAAGCATATTCAGCATAAATTGCCATCTTTGAATTTTACTTTTATCGAGGGGGATATGGAGACGATAGATTTCCCTCAAGGTAATGATTTAATAGCCAGTGCCTCTGCCGTACAATGGTTAAGCCAACCTTATCATTTTGTTCAAAAATGCGCTCAAGCTCTCAAACCTGATGCTTGGCTATTATTGAGCACCTTTACCGAGAGTAATCTCAAAGAAATCATAGCCCTCACTCATATAGGGTTAGACTATCCTAGTATCACCGATTGGCAAGCTTGGTTAGCGACTGATTTTGAACTCATTGTCTGTCAACAAGAAAACTGGATACTGCCTTTTACTTCACCAATTGAGGTGCTACAACATTTGAAACTAACTGGGGTAACGGGTATTCAAAGACAAGGTTGGTCGCCCTCGCAATATCGGACTTTTATACGCGATTATCAACAACACTTCAGTCTCTCCTCAGGTGAAGTTAGTCTCAGTTATAGCCCTCTTTTCCTACTAGCGAGAAAAAAATGAAAAAAGTAATCTTTATCTCTGGTATTGATACCGATGTTGGTAAAACCATCGCTACCGCTTGGTACGCAAAGCAACTCATGGAGCAAGGTGAAAAAGTTATCACTCAGAAATTTGTCCAAACAGGCTGTACAGGCTACGCCGATGACATCTTAAAACACCGTGAACTTCAAGGTATCCCACTCTATGAGGAAGATAAAAATGGGCTGACCTGTCCATATGTCTATGATTTTCCTTGCTCTCCTCATTTAGCCGCAAAATTAGAAAGTCGCCCTATTGACGAGCAAGTGATTACTCAAGCAACCGAACAATTGCTAGCTCACTATGATACGGTGCTATTAGAAGGGGCTGGTGGGCTGTATGTGCCTTATGATGAAGAAAATACTATCATCGACTATATTGCCAAGCAAGGCTACCCCCTGATTCTCGTCACTTCAGGGAAATTAGGCAGTATCAACCATACCTTGCTCAGCCTACAAGCTTGTATCCAAAAAAATATCCCTGTGCATAGTCTTATCTATAACCTCTATCCATCAGGTGAGCCAACCATTACTCAAGATACACAACAGTTTTTGCAGACTTATCTACACAAACACTTTCCCAATACTAAATTTATGTTAATGGACAAGCTAGCTTAACGATTGTTGACCATCATCTTACCAGCAAACTGCTATTATGCTTTTGCTTTTTGAGTAGAAAAGCTTTTTCTATTTTTTAGGATATTTTTAATATGAATAAGTATTTTGCTGAGTTCTTTGGAACTTTCTGGCTTGTATTTGGTGGTTGTGGTAGTGCTGTATTAGCAGCAGCATTTCCAGAGCTAGGTATTGGTTTCGTGGGCGTATCTTTCGCTTTCGGTCTGACTGTACTAACGATGGCTTATGCCGTAGGTCATATTTCTGGTGGTCACTTTAACCCTGCCGTATCTGTGGGTCTTATGTTAGGTGGTCGCTTCCCTGCTTCACAATTAGTGCCTTATATCATTTCTCAAGTATTAGGCGCAATCGCTGCAGGTGCAGTACTTTATCTTATCGCTTCTGGTAAAGCAGGCTTTGACGCAAGCGCAGGTTTTGCAAGCAACGGTTATGGTGAACACTCTCCTAACGGCTTTAGCTTACAAGCAGCTTTATTAATTGAGGTTGTGTTAACTGCTTTCTTCTTAATCATCATTCTTGGTTCAACTGATGAGCGTGCACCAAAAGGCTTTGCGCCAATCGCGATTGGTTTAGCATTAACATTGATTCACTTAATCAGTATTCCAGTGACTAATACTTCAGTAAACCCTGCTCGTTCTACTGGTGTTGCTTTATTCCAAGGTTCTTGGGCAATTGAGCAATTATGGTTATTCTGGGTAGCGCCTATCGTAGGTGCGACTATCGGTGCGATTATTTACAAATGCGTTCTTGCTGGTAAAAAATAATCTCCCTATAAAAAACCATAGCAATTAATAAAGGCTGGCTTCTCATCGAAGTCAGCCTTTTATATTATCGCTACATAATGTCTGTAAGCGCTCTATTTCATATGGTTCTATCAGATATGATATGAAGAGTTAGCTCACGGCAACTAGCAAGACTATTTTTGATTAATTAAAGCTAAAAACTCTTTACGCAAGTCCGAATTACGCAAGAAAGAGCCTCGCATAACACTATTAATCATCTTAGAGTCTACGTCTTTAACGCCACGCCATTGCATACAAAAATGATCGGCTTTCATTACGACAGCTAGACCGTCTGGTTTCATCTTATTAAAGAGTAAATCTGATAATTGCACAACAGCCTCTTCTTGGATTTGAGGACGTTGCATCACCCAATTCGCCAGACGGGCATACTTAGACAAGCCGATTAAATTCGATTGCTCATTTGGCATAATACCAATCCAACATTGTCCCATAATTGGGCAGAAATGATGTGAGCAAGCACTACGTACAGTAATCGGTCCTACGATAATGAGCTCATTTAATTTCTCAATATTAGGGAACTCTGTCATCGCTGGCATATCGATATAGCGACCGGCAAATACCTCTTGGATATACATCTTAGCCACTCGTTTGGCGGTTTCTTGGGTATTATGGTCGGTCTCTGTATCAATTACCAAGCTATTGAGTACTTCTTGGAACTTAGCTTCAACTTCTGCTTGTAATTGCTCTAACTCACCCTCTTTAATAAAAGAGGCAATATTGTCATTGGCATTAAAACGCTGACCCGCATCCTTAATACGTTGGCGAATAACATTTGAAATATAAGTTGTTTCGTTTGATGAACTCACAAGAAATTTCCCTATTGATAACTCACTGCCCAAAGCAAAGGACAAATAAAACTGCTATTTTAACCCAAAGACCTATATAATAAGCACTGATATCCAATAGATTAGATGAAATTAGCAATAAATCTTTATTATAAAAATCAATGAGTGAACAAATCTTAGTCAATATTACCCCCTTTGAAACGCGAGTGGCTGTGATGGAACAGAGCACGCTTCAAGAGATTCACATTGAGCGCTCTAGCCAAAGAGGCAAGGTAGGCAATGTCTATCTCGGTAAAGTCGTCCGTGTTTTACCCGGTATGCAAAGTGCGTTTGTCGATATTGGACTAGAAAAAGCCGCGTTTATCCATATTGCTGATTTACGCGAAAATCGTGTCGCTCGAAATAATGGTCTGCCACAACTCCAAATCGAAAAAATCCTCTTTGAGGGGCAACCGATTATGGTACAAGTGATTAAAGACGCCATTAACAATAAAGGGGCGCGTCTCTCTAATCAAATTAGCATTGCTGGTCGTATTCTCGTCTATATGCCATTTGATAACCATATTGGCGTATCGCAAAAGATTGAGTCTGAAATTGAGCGTGAGCGTCTTAAAGAACAAGTCGCTGCCCTCATCCCTAAAGATGAAAAAGGCGGCTATATCATCCGCACACAAGCCGAGATGGCAAGTGAAGAGGAAATTCGCCGCGATGTCGAATACCTCAGCCTACGTTGGAAAAAACTCCAAGAAGCCATTCAAACTCAAGCCGCTCCTTGTCTGATTTACCAAGACCTCGACCTCTTAGAGCGTGTCATGCGTGATATTGTCATTCCAGAGACTCGCTCTGTTGAAATTGACTCACGTAGTGCTTGTCAGCACCTCATCGATTGGGCTCAAGTCTATACCCCAGAGATTGTCGATAAGATTAAGCATTACAACGGTAGTAAGCCTCTCTTTGATACAGCAAATATTGAAGATGAGATTAATATGGCATTAGCTCGTCGTGTGAATCTGAAATCAGGTGGTTATCTAATGATTGACCAAACTGAGGCATTAACCAGTATTGATGTCAATACAGGTGGCTTTGTCGGTTGGCGTAATTTTAACGACACCATTTTTAAGACCAATCTCGAGGCAAGTATTGAGATTGCTCGTCAATTACGTCTACGTAATTTAGGTGGGATTATTATTATCGACTTTATTGATATGGATAACCCCGACCATCAAGAGGCGGTGCTCAATGAATTGAAAAAGGCATTGGCTCAAGACAGAACACGTACCTCAATTAATGGTTTCTCCCCTTTAGGTTTAGTCGAGATGACACGTAAACGCACACGCGACTCTCTCACTACACTATTGACAGAACCTTGCCCTACTTGCGATAGCCGTGGATATGATCGCACACCTAAAACTATCGCCTATACAATTATGCGTGAGATTCTTCGTGAGGCAAAACAGTTTAACCCTAAAGAATTCCGCCTCATCTTATCTCCACAGGTAATTGATTTATTCCTCGATGAAGAAAGCAACTATCTTACTATGCTAGATGATTTTATCGGTAAGCCTATTAGCTTAGAGGTGGACAATTCCTATACACAAGAGATGTATGATATTGTGCTTCTTTAAGAATGACCAGCTTGGGTGCGGCTTTGCATAGCGATAATCTTTTCTTCGAGAGCTTCTGAGGTTTGCAAAGCAATCAAAAAACCACGTTTTTGATCGTTTTGCTCGACACGAAGTTTAATACTCTGTCCCTCAAAAACCTCAGGATCCGCTTTAATATCAATATATTTTTGAATTAAAGCGTCAATAGATTCCTGTGCCGGTGCAACAAAGTCTAATAAATTATCTTCTTTAGCTTCTTTAAACGCTAATTCAATGGTTTTTGACAGATCCCATGTAAAAAACATCAAGGCATTAGGACCAACCACATCAGGGTGTTCATACCCCCAGTTATCAGGTTTATTCATCTTATTCTCCATATTATTCGGTTTTTTGGGTTAAGTGAGAAAGTGAAGCGTATAGCCCCCCTCGTTGCATCAACTGCTCATGATTGCCCTCTTCGATAATCTGACCACCATCTAAGACTAAAATACGGTCAGCATTTTGAATCGTCGATAAACGGTGAGCAATCATAAAGGTGGTACGCCCTTTCATCAAGGTGTCCAAGGACTCTTGTACCAATTTCTCTGATTCATTATCTAAAGCTGAGGTCGCTTCGTCTAAAATCAAGATAGGTGCATTTTTTAATAAGGCACGTGCAATTGCAATACGTTGACGCTGACCACCCGATAACCAAGCACCATTCTCGCCAATACGTGTTTCTAGACCTTGTGGCAAAGACTCAACAAACGATTTTAAATTAGCCGCCTCTAAGACTGCCATAATTTGTTCGTGACTCACATCATGACTCGATCCGTAAGCAACATTCTCTGCCAAAGTACCATCAAATAAGAAAACATGCTGACCCACTAAGGCAAAATTACTGCGCAAGCTCTTTAAGTCATATTCATTAAATGGTACACCATCTAACAATAACTGACCTGCTGTAGGCTCCACAAAACGAGGCAACATATTCACCAAGGTAGTTTTTCCGCTACCTGAACGTCCGACAAAAGCAATGGTCTCACCAGCTTTTACACGTAAATTCAGCGCACTAATAGTATCTTGCTCCGCTTCAGGGAAACGAAAGCTAATATTATTAAATTCAATCACGGACTGTGGTGTAACGATTGCCGTTTTACTGCCCACGCTATTTTCTTGAGGGGCATCAATTAGCTTAAAGACACTCTCCGTTGCCATCATCATACGTTGGGCTTTACCGGCAATATTCGTCAGACGCTTCACTGGGTCGAAAATCTGCCCTAAAGCTGAAATAAAGGCAATAAAATCACCCACCGTTAAGGTACCCTCGGCACCTTGGACTAAAGCAGAAGCAATCACCGCTGCCACCGAGAAAGAAATAATCCATTGAGTAAGTGGCGACATCGCTGCTTCAGCAATCGCCATACGCATTGCATGATGACGCAGGGTATTATTCACCTTGTCAAAGCGTGAGGTCTCAATCGCATCACCATCATGCATTTTAATCACTCGCTGCCCCTCAATACCCTCTTTGACGATACGTGTTAGGTCAGCATTCACATCAATGTTCTGACGATTTACCTTGCGCAGACGACGTGCAAAATATCGCCCCACCAATACCGCTGGCGGGAACACCACCAGAATAATTAAGGTCAGCTTCCACGATAAATACAATAACATGCCAAAGACACCAATAATAATCGTAGTCTCTTTGACAATCGTCGTCACCACTTCAGTTGCATAGGCGGTTACCTGTGTGGCGTCAACGGTAAAACGGTTCAATAAACGTCCAGTATCCCCTTTTTGAAATTCTCTATCAGGCAATAACAATAAGCTTTTAAACATATCGCGGCGTAAGCTCAGCAAGACCTTATTTGCCACCCATGCCATCAGATAGCTTCCCCCAAAGGTGGTAATCCCCCTGACGAACATCAAGATAATAATCACCACGGGAATCATCCAGACGTAATGGTCTTTTGCCCCTAAGAAACCCTCATCTAATAGCGGTTTCATCAAGTACGCCATAGCAGGTTGCGTCGCCGAACCTAAGAGAATAAGTATCAGTCCAGCTAACCAATATAACCAGTACTCACCAACACGTCGATACAGACGTATCCATAGCGTACGGTCTACGGCTTGTGTACCGTCATTAACCTGCTCTTTATTCTTATTAAATAATTTCAACACTGACTCGCTTTAGAATGTTGCGGAAATACCTAGAATTTTAATAGTTTTCCAATAAATTCGGTGTAAAGTTTAGCCTAGTTCATCAATCCTAGCAAAATTTACGTACAATACTCATTTCAAATTCATAAAAATCAACGTCATAGCTTATTGATGAGTAAATCTATTAGTCGTATTTATATCCGTCTACCCAATTGGATTGGTGATGTTTGTATGTCCCTACCATCCCTGCATGCTGTATTAGCGACAGGCTGTGACGTGGTCATCTGTGCAAAGCCATGGGCAAAAGATTTATTAAGCGGTATAGCGGCTTATGACTTTATCCCCTTATCAGGGAAATGGTCTGCCGACCGTCAGCTCATCAAAGCACATTTAAAAGATAAGCCAACGCGCGGAAAAAGTGTTGGTTTATTATTGCCCGACTCTTTAACCAGTGCCTTAACTTTTCGGCTAGCTGGACTGCCTTGTGCGGGTTATCGTGATGACGGTCGTAGCCTATTACTCAAATGGGCGATTAATAAGCCTAGCACCTCACTACACGCGGTGGAGTCTTGGTACTTCTTAAGCAAAACCGCTCTCCAGTACTGGGGATTTACAGCTGCTGAGCAGCCTAGCCAACAATTGACACTTCCTCTGACGACAACACATCAGCAAGAAGCCCATCAACTGCTCGAAACACTAGGTAATAAACCCTTTATTCTTATCGCACCAACTGCCACAGGCAAACACAAAGGTCGCGATAAAGTATGGCCTTTCTTTGATGAATTAACACGTCGCCTACAACAAGATGGTTATCTAGTGGTGATGTCACCTCCGCCCAATGAAAAAGAAATGGCATTACGCAACGCACCGACAGCCACATTATTACCACCTATTAGTTTAGGGGCTTTTGTTGCTCTCTTACAGCAAGCATCTGCGGTCATTTGTAATGACTCTGGCGTATCACATCTAGCCAGTCTAGGGGCAAAGCATCAATTCACGCTCATTGGTGTCACCGAACCTACACGCACAGGCCCTTGGTCTCCGAGTGCAACTGTCTTAGGTAAAATGGATGCTTGGCCAAGTATCGATGAAGTTTTTGAGCGAGTAAAACAAATCCTATGAAAAGCTATTTAATCTCGCTGATTATCCCGTTAAATCTCTGCATTTTTCTAGTACTTGTGGGCGTATTTTTTGCCATTTTCAAGCGTAAATTTCTTGCCTTCACAAGTATCTTTGTAGGTTTAGCATGGCTTATTTTATGGTCACTCCCCATCACCTCTATTGTTTTAGGGGGGTATTTAGAAAACCGTTACCCCCATGTAACACCCGTCTCTTTACCGAGCGCTCAAGCTATTGTGGTATTTGGTGGCAATACCGCCAATAATCGTGCCAACTGGTTTGGTCCTTATTCTAAGCAAACGCGTCATGCCCGTATTGATACGGCAGATGACCTCTATTTTATGAATAAGGCACCTAAGATTATTCTCTCCGGTGCAGCATTAGAGGGTAATGTCAGTGAAGCATTAGGCATGTCAATGCAGTTACGTAATCGTGGCATTCCTAAAGAAAACCTAATCATTGAAAACCAAAGTAAAACAACGCAAGAAAATGGTTTTTATGTCGATAAAATCTTAAAAAAGGAAGGGATGACACATATATTACTCGTGACATCAGCCTTACATATGCCCCGTTCGATGGCTGTGATGAAGAAACTAGGTTATGACCCTATCCCTGCCGCTAACCCTCCCCAAATTGTTTTACCAGAACATATACATCCATTCTTACCTAATGCCCGTGCTTTAGAAGGAAGTCGCTCCATCATTAAAGAGTATATAGGTATCATCGCTTACTTTATTAGGGGTTGGATTTAGAGCGTTGTGAATTTGTTATATTAAAAGACAAACCGTAGAAGAAATACAACTACGCTATAAGGGAAAAAGGCTGAATGGATAAAGTTAATGTGTTATTTGCTACAGATAAGAATTATCTTCCTTATTTGGAGTGCTCATTAAAATCATTGTTAGCTCATAATGAAGATTTATCCGTTTTTGTATTAAATACGGGAGATATTCCAAGCGATTGGGCGAAAAATTTACAGCCTTATTTTGCGCAACGCCGCTCAGAATTAACACTTTGCTATTTAAATCAGGCCTCTTTAAATCATTTTGAAGATAGCGGTTATATCAGCAAGGCAACTTATTTAAGATATTATATTGAAGATCTTTTTCAATATGCTTCAACACCTTATTGGATATATTTAGATTGTGATATTGCAATTAACGGTGACATCACATTGCCATTTAAGCAACTTAAAACCTCTAAATATGCGCTGGCTGCGGTGTCTGATCCGTATGTAAACAGCATTGACGATCACCCTTATAAATATCAAGATTATTTTAATGC
>JAXECN010000054.1:0-2701 GCA_034093535.1 Pelistega sp. | reverse complement strand
TCATAATGTCTACGGTTTCTTAGTAGGCGAGGCATTTATGCGTGAAGAGGACCCAGGCATGGCACTAGAGAGGTTATTTGCGGAGAGGTTTTGATGCACAAAGCGAGTTGTGTACGTGAGCGCGAAGCGCAAGGGGCACGTTGTCTGAGCGACTGCGCAAAACCTGCAGCAAAGTCCGGTGTTTGATAATAAGTAGCGACTAATACGGAACAAAGAATATGAACAACTGCATACTCTGCCAAGAAACCGGTGGCACATTGATTTATGCCAACGACTTTATCCGCGTCATTAATGCCAACGAGCCGCATTACCCTGCCTTTACCCGCGTGATATTACAAAAACACGCTGCAGAAATGACAGACCTCAGCACAGAAGAACGACAGCGTCTCATGGAGTACGTTTACCTTGTCGAAAAAGTTCAACGCGAACAGCTATCACCCGATAAAATCAATCTTGCCCAATTTGGTACAATGGTGCCACATATCCATTGGCACATTATTCCTCGCTTCAAATGGGATTTACACTACCCTGCTTCATTCTGGAGCAACCCAAATCAAGACCTCGAGGAAAATAGTTACAAAGCACTGATAGCCTTGCAGACCAATAAGCTTGAGGACTATCACCACGCATTAAGAGAAGCTTTAGCAACACTTTAATACAACATAAATTATTGATTTTTATATAATTTTCTTTACCTTCATAGATATTTAAGGTAAGCT
Source organism: Pelistega sp. (assembly GCA_034093535.1). Taxonomy (GTDB): domain Bacteria; phylum Pseudomonadota; class Gammaproteobacteria; order Burkholderiales; family Burkholderiaceae_B; genus Taylorella. Next base: position 1,982 of record JAXECN010000054.1, on the reverse strand, counting down.
TAACCCCTTTACACTAATTTCATCGCTCCTACCTTCTTGGCCTTACGTCTATCGTAATTGGTTGTTCTGGTCGGCACGATGTACCGACAATAGGAACAAACAGCCATGTCATTTGACAATCTGGGCTTAGCCCCCGTTTTGCTTAACGCGATTAAAAAAGCAGGTTTTACTAACCCTACAAAAGTACAAGAACAAGCTATCCCAATGGCATTAGAAGGTCATGACCTTATTGTGACCGCCCAAACAGGTAGCGGTAAAACAGCTGCTTTTATGCTACCAGCCTTACAAAAAATGGCTACACAAGCGCCAAGCAAAGAGAAAAATCCAAGTGTGCAAATGCTAGTGCTCACGCCTACTCGTGAGCTTGCTCTACAAGTTGCTGAAGCTGCAAAAACGTATAGCACAGGCATGAAAGACTTACGCATTGCCACTGTTGTAGGTGGTATGCCCTATGGCGCACAAATTAAAGCCTTATCTCGTCGTGTTGATATCTTAGTTGCAACACCCGGTCGTCTGATTGACCATCTGCAAGCTAAGCGTGTCAATCTCTCTAAAATCCATAGCCTAGTCTTAGATGAAGCTGACCGCATGTTAGATATGGGCTTTATTGATGATATCGAGAGTATTGTCGCGCAAACACCTAAAAATCGTCAAACCCTAATGTTCTCTGCCACCTTTGAAGGTAGTGTGGCACGTCTTGCCGAAGAAATGTTAGATGAACCACAACGCATTATGATTGCGGATCAGAAAAACAAGCACGACAATATTAAGCAATGCCTACTCTATGCAGATGATCACGGTCACAAATTCCGCTTACTCGACTATTTATTACGCGATGCTAGCCTAGAACAAGCGATTGTCTTTACCGCCACAAAACGTGGTGCAGATGATTTAGCAGAACGTCTAGAAGATGAGGGTTTTGCAGCAGCGGCGCTACACGGCGATATGAACCAACGCCAACGTACGCGCACGCTAAACTTCCTCCAAAAAGGTCGTATTCAAGTGCTTGTAGCAACTGATGTGGCGGCTCGCGGTATTGATGTCCAAGGGATTACCCACTCTATTAACTACGACTTACCTATGCAACCCGAAGACTACGTCCATCGTATTGGTCGTACTGGTCGTGCTGGTCGCAATGGTTTAGCCTTTACTCTCGCAACACATAGTGAACGCTTTAAAGTGCGTCGTATCGAGCAGTTTATTGGTCAAACGATTGAAACAGAAGTCATTCCGGGACTAGAGCCAACACCAAAACCAGTCAAAAGCAAAGACAGCAAAGGTCGTGGCAAATCTGGAGGTGGTCGTGGTCGTAAATCATCTCGTGAAAAAGAACACGCACGTAGTGGTTTTGCTCGTCGTAAAGGTGGTGATACAGAGTTCTTTGACCGTAGCGATGATCGTGAGTTTACTCGTGAACGCGATACAGCCCGTGGTGATCGTGATTTTGACCGTCCTTCTAGAGAAGATCGCCGTGGTAATCGCGATGACCGTAATCCTTTTGGTGAAAAACCACGTAAGGCTCGCAAAGAAGAGCGTCCTGCTAGTCGTTTAGACTTTGTGGATACCCTAGAAGGGGATTTTGAAGTATTAAGTTCTCGTGAAGCGAAAAGTATTAAAAAACGCTTAGGCAAAGATGAACAACCTAAGTTTGCTGATTTTGAGCGTGGTGCACGTAGTGCAAAACCAAAATACAATCGTGAAGAAAAAGCACCTCGTAAAACAGCCGCTAAACCAGAAGGTCGTAGCAAAAAATTCGCTCAAGATGAACGCCCTGCTCGCTCTCGTAGCAGCGAACGTTCGCGCAGTGGGGAGCGTTCAGCAAAACCGGCCGCTCGTAGCACCAAGCGTAAATCAGCAGCTCGTCAATGGACTTAATAAGAAACTATTAAGCCATCAACTTGGAATAAACCTCTCTATTATTCCAAGTTAATGTGTTTTCTTGGAATAAGCTCTTCTGTTAATCCAACTACTTAGATTAATTC
>JAXECN010000053.1:0-2780 GCA_034093535.1 Pelistega sp. | reverse complement strand
GATCGTCAAGATAAACAACCTACCTTTGGTGGTTATAGCGAACGCATGGTCGTCAGAGAGAAATTTGCCCTACATGTGCCTGAGAATCTCGACCTCGCTGCCGCTGCACCGCTATTATGTGCCGGCATTACGGTATACTCTCCTCTACGTCACTGGCAAGTACAAGCTGGCTCTAAAGTGGGCATTATCGGTCTAGGTGGTTTGGGTCATATGGCGATTAAACTGGCTCGTGCCATGGGCGCTGAAGTCACACTCTTTAGTCGTAGTACCGATAAAGCAGAAGACGCCGCACGCTTAGGTGCTCATCATATGGTCATCTCTACCGATAAAGAGCAGATGAAAGCTGTTGCCAATACACTCGATGTAATTATTGATACCGTTCCTTATCAACACGACCTACAACCCTATCTCAAAACACTGACACTCGACGGCACTTTAGTCTTAGTGGGATTGATTGATAATATTGAGCCAAGCTTTAATAGCGCCCCATTGGTACTCGGTCGCCGTTCTGTGGCTGGCTCACTTATCGGTGGCATTGCGGAAACACAAGAGATGCTCAATTTCTGCGGTCAGCATAATATTGTGTCAGATATTGAACTGATTCCTATCCAAGACATCAATAAAGCCTACGAGCGTATGCTAAAAAGCGATGTTAAGTATCGCTTTGTGATTGATATGGCAAGTTTAAAACAAGAGGTCAAATAGCCCTCATCACTGCACAATCAACTGCCATAAAAAAGCCGTATTCTCTATTGCGAAAATACGGCTTTATTTATATAAGACCGAATGAAAACCCAAACAACTAAGTCGGCATAGGAATTATCCCTTCCATCTCTTCTAGAGAAATCGATAAATTCTCTGGCAGATTATCCGCACTTAACTGTAAGACTTCAATCAGTTTACGGTCAATACGGCGAATATGATGACTATCATTTACCAACGATTTAAATTCACCACGTTCGATGACTTTCTCACGCAATTTATCTAAGTATTCATTCTGGATACTGAAATCAAAGCCGTTGGCATGGTGACGAAAATCCTCTAACAACGCTTGCCATGCTTCAGTTTTTGGTGATAGCACCGATAATTTCACAAAATGCTGTAAAGAAGTAAATAAATGCTGACGCAAATGCATATGAGAGCTAAACATCGGTGAACTCTCAGATGATAATGAGCCATACATATGTTTTTGTAAGCCCTTACCCTCTTTAACCGCATCTAATAAATGTGAACCAGCTAAATACAACTGGAATAGCTGATCACGCATTTCAGGATTGCTCACATTCATACGACTATTAAAGTCCAAAATCTCACCAAAGAGTTTCTTAATTTGCGCTTCATAAAGGCTCTTTGCATCTAGCGTCAATGGTGTCTGTGGTGGCTCTAATAAGTCTTTATTATCACCGTCATAAACACGATTAAGCGGAATATAGGCAGCACGACATAAAACCTCAACACAAAGCACCATCAAATGCTTAGTTTCCCAGAAAATCGCACGCATTGCCGTATCACCAGATACCAACATATGATTGTCGAGATAACGGGCTTTAACCGCCTCTTCAACTTTTTCAGGTTGCGGTACCAATTGCTCCTCTGGGAATAAATTCGCTTGCGACTTACTCGGCAACCATTTGCGTAATAGCGTCGCCAGACGCTCCTGAATCGGCCAGAATACCACCACACCTAATACATTGAATAAGGTATGAAAGAGCGCTAACTGTAGCAGATTATTCATCCCAGCAAGATCACCGACCCATTTCGTCAAATATGTCAATGGAATCCAGAGAATAAGTGATAACATCGCAGTGACGACATTAAACAGTAGATGAGCCAAAGCCAGACGCTGACCACTGCGTGCACTGCCCAACATACCCACTAACGCTGTCGATAAACTCGAACCTACGTTGGAACCAATCGCAATAGCAAACGATTGGTCGATACCAATTTGCCCACCAGCCAAGGCAGCCAAGGTCAAAATCAAAGTAGCATGTGTTGATTGCAAGACCACCGTCAAGAGCAAGCCAATCAATGAGAATACGGCGACATTCATGGCTCCAGATAATTGATAAGAGGCAAAATCGACTTGACCCCCAATCCCCTCAAAACCCACTTTTAAGGTATCAATCCCTAAGAAAATCAGCGAAATCCCAATAAAAACGCGACCAATAGACTTAATTCGCCCCTTAAAAAAAGAAGCAATAATACCGAACACAAACATCGGCACTGCCATCGGACTTAAGCTAATACTCTGCCCCACCATGGCTAATAACCAAATACCGCTGGTCGCACCTAAGTTCGTCCCTAAAATAATCGCAATACCACCGGCTAAAGTGACTAAACCTGTACCTAAAAAAGCGATGGTGAGTAGCGAAACCAATGTGGTCGATTGCAAAATAAACGTCGCCACCATACCAAACAGCATACTCCGAGCAGGTGTCGCCGTACTCTTCGCCATCAAGCGTTCTAGAGAGCCCCCTGCCGCATTATTTAAGCCCTCTTCGATACATTGCATACCAAATAAGAATAAGGCAAGCCCATAACATAGCTTCAGCCAAGATGGACTAAAGCCAAAGCTAATACCTAGACCAACTAAAATAACAAGCAGCAGCGTATATTTCACGGCTCGCGTGGGGAACTGTTTTACCATAACAAAAAATCATAGGCGAGAAATCGCTCGCCTATACCACAACAATAAGTCAAATTGATGAAAGGTATAAGTATATCTGTTTTGTGTTGTATTTGTGAGCTAGATTTATAGACTAGAAATGAAAAAAGCACTT
>JAXECN010000052.1:0-8534 GCA_034093535.1 Pelistega sp. | reverse complement strand
AATCTTTTATAATCTCTTCATCATTGGAGAGGCAAAATGCAGACGTGGAAAGAGGCGATTGGTGCGGAAAAGGAGCAGGAATATTTTATCGGTTTGCTGGAGCGTGTGAAGCAAGCACGTGAGCAAGTGACGGTTTATCCGCCAGCTGGTGATGTCTTTAATGCTTTCCGATATACGGAGTTTGGGGATGTAAAGGTTGTCATTCTAGGTCAAGACCCTTATCATGGTCCGGGTCAAGCGCATGGTTTAGCTTTCTCGGTACGTGAGGATGTTGCCATTCCACCGTCATTAAAAAATATCTATAAAGAACTCCAAAATGATATTGAGGGTTTTCAAATTCCGATGAATGGCTATCTTAAGCCTTGGGCAGATCAAGGGGTATTATTGCTGAACACGGTGCTCACGGTAGAAGCAGGCAATGCCAACTCTCACGCCAATTGGGGGTGGGAACGCTTTACGGATAAGGTTATTCAAGCACTTAATGAACATCGTGAAGGTCTGGTTTTCTTACTATGGGGTAGTCATGCACAGAAGAAAGGGGCTTTTATCAATACCTCTAAACATCTTGTGTTGAAGAGTGCTCACCCATCACCGTTATCAGCTCATCGAGGTTTCTTAGGTAATCGTCATTTCTCGACCGCCAATGCCTATCTTGTTGCCAAAGGGAAAAAGCCTATCCAATGGTCATTAGATTAAAAGTGCACCTTTAAAAACTTTTTTAATTCAAATTTAAACTAAAAATAATAATTAAATATCAATAGCTTAATTTATCTTCATATCGAGAAATGACTAGGACATTTTTATCCAATGTTATTTCTACGAATATCTTTTCTCTATAGACTCTTTCAAACTAAGAACTCATTCTTGATAAGGAGTTCTTATGCAAAGTCTATCTTTTATTTCTTCTACTCAGCCGACTTCCGCTCGCTTTTCTAGGCTTCACCGAGAGGGGCAATTGCAATCGTTAAACACTACTCAAGGTTGCACGGAAGCTTTAACTCGTCGCTTGGGACAGGGGATGGTGGAATACATCATCGTGGTTGCCTTAGTGGCAGTGGCAGCAATTGGGGTGTATCAATTATTTGGTCAAGTAGTCCGCTCGCAGACGGCAGCGATGGCAAAAGAGTTAGCCGGTGAGGATGGTTCTGCTGAATCGCAAAATGCCCAGACTGCGGCTGAAAACGCCTCGGCACAAACGGCAGCTAAGTCCTTAAAAAGCTTTACAGGCAATGCTTCTGCAGGTAACTAACCATGGCTAAGCGCACGCAACTCGCTTGTCGAAAAGGGCAGGTTTTGGTATTAGGCTTGGCGATGATAGCGGTGATTATCTTGGCTTTTCTCGGTATGTATCGTAATGGCTTATTGGTGGGAGCAAAGGTAAAGCAGACACACGCTGTGGATGCTGCTGCTTATTCTGGTGCACTGATTCAAGCGCGTGCATTAAATATGCAAGCCTATATCAATACTGCTCAAGTAGGACATCAGATGGCGATGGCACATCTGGTGACTTTAGGGTCTTGGGCAAAATGGGCAAGCACCAGTGGACGTTCGCTATCAGTGAGTAATCCACCGGCTTGGGTGATTGCGACGCATTTTGGGGCAAACCATGGTCAAGCCTATCGACAAGCTAGCCGTGCTTTAACGTTAAGTAGTATTGCTCATCAACATCAAGCATTACATCAGCAGTTTGCAAAGCATGATGAGATTGTTGAAAAAGTGTTGGCTCGTGTGAGTTATGCCATTCGTGACACCATGGAGCAATCTCGGGATAAAGCGGTTGCCGAGGTTTTGCGGGCAAACTATCCCGATGTACAGCTTTCTCGACAAGGTGATATTCAAACATGGTTACAAGGTCATCAAGCCGTAGCACCCTCAGAGACAAGCACATCAAGTGGTGGCAAGCCATCACTGGAGTGGCATTTAGACAGTCCAGATTATTCTCGTTTTAGCACTGTTTTTAAGCCTAAAGCCAATTATCGCTCGCTATTGTTTGAAGTGAGTGAACTGTATAAGTTTTTAGGTGAGCGATATTTTACGCATAAAAGCCTATTGCCTGTGAGTGAACGATGTCCGCATTTGCGTCATGAGTTACGTCGTCGAGGAGATACCTTTCTTAATGATCAAGGTAATTGGCAAGCGATGGATACGCAGTCTTATCACTCACTGCGCTCTAATCGTTGGATTGGTTGTTATTACCGAGAATATCCTATGGGGTGGGGCTGGGTGCCCGGACAATCGAACTCGGTGCCAGAGGGTATTGAATATACCGAAAATCCACCAGATGATTTTTCTTCAGAGGATTTCTGGCGTTGGGTGAATAAGGCGACGCGGTGGAATATTTTAGGTGGGGATAGCAATCCCTTGGCTAATTCAAGGGCGATTAGTGAGCGTCATCGTTGGTCTGGCGGTGGTTTGGTGCCTTATGTGGATATTGTCGATGCGAGTCGTCAAGCTAGCCTTTTGTTTAGTTTGTCTTTAATTCAGCACGAGGTAGAGGGGCAGCGCTTAATTACACATAGTCATGCAGAAACTTTCTTTGAGCGCCCGACCTATCGGCACGATAGACGGCGTGAAACAGCTAATTTTTGGCACCCTTATTGGCAAGTTCGTTTAGTGAAACCTGGCATACCCGTGAAACTAGGGGGCACAATCGTGAAACTCGGCACACCCGTGAAACTTGGGAGCACAACCGTAAAACTCGGAGAACAGCCATGAAACACCATCAAGGTCAAGCATTAGTAGAAAGTTTAGTGATTTTTCTGGTTTTAATCAGTCTGTTTGTAGCAATTCCATGGCTAGGAAGATTATTGGATATTCGCCAACAACAAGATAATGCTAGTCGCTATGGGGCATTTCAATTGACGCGCCAGTTAGATGGTATTGATGAAGCCAGTATTAAAGACAAGTTTTTCTTAGGTGATAGTCATCGTTGGCAAGATCGCCAAGGCAAGCGCATGGTGACGCAAGATAGTGTCAATCTCAATATTGATACATCACGACAATTAAGTGATGAGGCACAAGCTGCACAACAAATTGGCAGTGCACGTTCTTTGCGTGAGCAATGGCAAATACAGGATAAAGGGATTGCGGATGTCTTGGTGGATGTCGTGCCGAGTTATGCCGCAAAAGGAAGTACATGGGCTGCCTTGGGTGTAGATAGTGCTTTTTTAGAGCGATTAGTGATTCCTATGCAAAGGCATACGGCAATTTTGACTGATGCCGGGCATAGCGCTTCGGATAAAGAGGCTCACCAACGAACAGGACAATCTGCTTTGGCATGGCAAGACAGTGCAGAAGCCTCTTATGAGTTAGGTCGTCATATTCAACATTATGCCGCGCCAGTAGAGGGTTTTAATCGTGCACAACCTGTCTTTGATTGGTTAATGCCGTGGACAGGACGTTTGCCTAAACACCACTTACATAGAGATAAGCCAAAAGGAGAGTGAGATGAGTGGGAGGGTTTTATGGGGCTTGATAGTGAGTATAAGTGTGATGGCAAGTAGTGCAGCACAGTCGCATAATCAGTATCACTTAGCCAAGGATATCTTTGCAAATTTAGGGATTAAACCGGTCACTGTACTGAGTGAGGGGCATTATTTTGGCTTGCCACAGACCGTATGGGGATTTCAGCAAACGCAGGGATTTGCTGCCTTATTAAGACGACTTGAGAAGAAACCTGCTCCCTTTGAACAAATCGAGGTGTGGCAAGGGCAGTTTTTATTAAGTGGTATGCATCTTAACCCAGCGAATGAGCCGAGCACTGTGCAGTTATGGGTGAAGCGTCATCAAGACGATGCTTTTTCAGGGACATTGAGTTTATGGGGAGCGACTAGCGCAGAAACACTATTACCCAGTTTAAATCCCTTGCCAGTAAATACACGAGTGCTATTGGATATCAGCACGGAGCAACCGACTAAAGCACGGCAATGGATTTATCTACTGCCTTTTACACCTATAGAAACACAGCAATGGCTGACTGAATTGTTACAGCAACAACAGTGGCAGTCGGTCGTCAGTGAGGGGGCAATACAGCTCTGGCAGAGGTCGACCGAGCAATTGCAATACCACCTCAGTGAGGAAGAGGGACAGACGGCTTTATATGTCCTTAAGAAACAGCGTTAAACCGATGATGAAAGATGACTAAAGGAAATAAACATGCGTGTACAACTAACAAAGAAAACCATGCTATTGATGGGTCTAGCTTTATTGGCGGGGATTTTTGCCGCCTTATCTGCCAAACAGTATATTCAAAATCGTATCCAAGAAATTGAAGATAAGGCAAAGGTGACGACTGTACCTCGTATTGTCGCCGCTTATGATTTGCCAGTTGGGACAAAGATTGAGGCGGCTCATGTTGCGGTTCGTGATATTCCGAGCGATTGGGTCGTCAGTGGTAGTCTAAAGCCTGAGGAGTTTGTCCATATCGAGGGGCAAGTTATTACGGTTGAGCTAAAAAGAGGTGACCCGCTGCTATGGGCAAATACTGCGACCGTGAGTAAACGCCCTTTTTCTGAGCGTATTCATCTTGGTCGCCGAGCAGTAACGATGCCAGTCGATAGTATTAACTCGGCTTCAGGGATGTTGGTGCCGGGGGATTTAATTGATTTATATGTCTCTTTTGAATATCGCCAACGACAGATTACTGCACCTCTACTACAAGGGGTCTTGGTGATGGCGACAGGGCGACAAAGTCGTCAGAGCGAGGAGGGCGGCGAAAGTAGTTTCTCAACAGTGACGCTGGATACTGCACCTGAAGACGCAGCAAAACTTGTGGCAGCCCGACAAGCGGGTGTGATTACCGCCTTATTGCGTAATCCCAATGATGATAAAGCAAGCCAGAAAGCGGTGCGTGGTGATTTAGCGACGATTTTAGGTATTGCCACACCCCCACCGACCATTAAGAAGAAACCTGCCATTGTTTACGGTGATCAACAGCAAAGACGCTTACCTGCTTTAGCGATTAATAAAGAGAGTGAGAGTGGTGCTAGTGCTGCCCAAAGAGGCTTAATTGATGTGCCGGGACAAGAGGATATTGTCAGTGCGTGGATAGGCTCACTACCGACACCAACGCCTGAACAAATGCAGGCTTTTGAATAATAACGCAGAGGAGGAGAGCATGATGTGGAAACGCTTTTATCAATATAGTGTGGCAGTCTTTGGTTTAAGTATGACGGCGATAGCCTATGCACAGACACCATTGAAAATGCAGATTGGTGATATCAAGGTGATTGCCATTGAGGGGATTGCCCGTGTTGCTGTGGGCGATAGCAAAGTGCTAAATGCCAATACCGATGATGATAAAGAACTGGTGCTATTTGCACGAGCCGAGGGTAAGACGACATTAGAGGTATGGAATGTCGAGGGCAAAAGGCAGAGTTATATGGTGGATATTCGCTCGGCTAAAGAGCGAGAGATCAAAGAAGATATTCGTCGTATGTTAAGCAAAATCCCGCATGTTAAAGCCACTATTGTGGGAGAAAAAGTCATTGTTGAGGGCGATCGCTTAAGTGATGCTGACCGTGAGCGTGTACAAAAATTGGCGAGCCATTATCCGCAGATTGTTGATATGAGTAGTCAGGTGGGGTGGGATGATATGGTGATGATTGATGTGCAAATCTTAGAGTTACCTCGCCATTATATGCAAGAGCTTGGGGTTAAATGGGCGGCTCAAACTCAAGGTGGTTTTCATCTGGGGGCTGCCTTGGGGGCACATAGCCGTGCTTTATTAAGTCATCCTCATGAGGTATTTATGGAAACAGCATTGGGTGGACGAGCGGCTTATTCAGGCTTAAATGCGGTATTGAGTTCGTCTATTCAAGCGATGGCAAGCCAAGGGCAAGCGGTGGTCTTAGCGCAACCGCAATTGATGGCACGCAGTGGGGCGACTGCTGAATTTCTAGCTGGAGGTGAAGTGCCTTATTCCGTAGCGGATGGCAATGGTAATACACAGACGATTTTTAAGCCTTATGGGGTGAGCCTTTATATCACGCCACGGATAGAGAAAAACGGTATTATTCGCTCAAAAATCAATGTTGAGGTCAGTGCCGTGGATAGTTCTCTCAGTCTTAATGGTGGACCAGCTTTAAAAACAAGACGTACCTCGACTGAATTTAATGTTAAATCGGGAGAGCCACTCGTGCTGTCTGGCTTTATCTCACGGGATCAATTGCAAGGTATGGAGCGCTTACCCGGTGTGAGCGATTTACCTATTCTGGGTGAGCTTTTCCGCTCGAGGAAATTTCAGCAAAACGAAACAGAGCTGGTGATTATTGTCCGTCCTATGGTGGTTTCTCATGACCATGCACAATTGCAGACACGGGTTATGCGTAGCCAAGCGATTATTGATAGTAGTTTTGAGGCGGGACCTTTAATTAATGTGCCTTTATTACCCTCGGGTGCCAAGTTTGAAATCTTATCTGAACCGATAACATTTACGCCTATTTCTGCAGAACCCTCGGCGATGGGGAAAGTCACTAAAAAGCGTAAAGCACGTCAGAAAAGGAGTAGCTAATGCGAGTGGATGTGCGATTTGAAGATGGTAAAGCCATGCTATTAGAGCTGATGTTTCCCTATCGGGTTGGACGAGCCAAGGATATGGACTTTGTGATTAAGTCGTGGCGTGTGGCAAAACATCATGCGACATTCATTGAACGAGAGGGGTATGTTTATCTGGAAGACCAAGGGTCTTTAGCAGGTACTCTGCTCAATGGTGAGCGAGTTCACCTCGGTGGTCCGCTTAAAGTCAATGATGAAATTATTATCGGTCCTTGTTTGATGACGATTTTGTCTTTTGATGAGGAGTTAGGCGTTCAGCCTACAAGCCCTGATGATATGCCGCCTGTGCTTTATCAAGAAGTCAGAGAGCGACCCGAACAGCGTGTGGAGGAGGCAGTGAGTGGTTGTCAGCAGCGAGAAATTTATCATCGCCAACGGCTACATAGTGCGCTATTGGAGAAGTTGGATTTGCGTCGTCGCAATATTACCGAGATGAGTGATGAGGCATTGCGTGTCGAGGTAGAGACTATTCTTGAGCAGATTCTGGCACACGATAGTGAGATAGAGTTCTATCTGGATAAGCAGCAATTAAAGCAAGCCGTACTTGATGAGGCGGTTGGATTGGGTCCTCTGGAACCCTTGCTGAGTGATAGCTCTATCACTGAAATCATGGTGAATCGCTTTGATGAAATTTATATCGAACGCAAAGGCTTGATTGAGAAAACTAATACGGTCTTTAGCAGTGAGAAAGCGGTGCTAGGGGTAATCGATAGGATTGTGGCACCCATCGGTCGGCGTATTGATGAAAGCTCACCGATGGTAGACGCACGCTTACTGGATGGCTCTCGGGTCAATGCGGTTATTCCTCCGATTGCGTTAAAAGGTGCCAGCTTAACTATACGTAAATTTGCACAACATCGTCCTCAAATTCAAGAACTGATTCAGTTAGGGTCTTTGGATCAGGCGATGGCAAGCTTTTTAGAGTTATGTGTTAAGCATAAGATGAATGTCATCGTCTCTGGTGGGACAGGGTCAGGTAAAACGACATTGTTGAATATTTTGTCGAATTTTATTCCAGAGGGTGAGCGAATCGTCACAATTGAGGATGCGGCAGAATTGCGTCTTAACCATGCCCATTTGGTGAGCTTAGAGGCACGACCTGCCAATATTGAGGGCAAAGGTATCGTCTCTATTCGAGACCTTGTGCGCAATGCCTTACGTATGCGACCGGATCGTATTATTGTCGGCGAGTGTCGTGGTGCAGAAGCGTTTGATATGCTGGGGGCGATGAATACCGGACACGAAGGCTCTTTGACTACTTTACATGCTAACTCTACACGCGATGCCTTATCACGACTAGAGACGATGATTATGACAGCAGATATGGATTTGCCCTTGAGTGCGATTCGTGAGCATATTGCTAATAGTATTCATTTTATTGTCCAGCAAACACGGCTATCCAATGGTAAGCGTGTGGTCTCATCTATTGCTGAAGTGGGGGGACTAGAAAGTGGAGTAATTAAAACTCAAGAACTCTTTGGCTATGAGCGCAAGCAAAATGGTGTGTTTGTTGGGCGGGGGATTATGCCTACTTTATTTGAGAAGTTGCGACAAGAAGGAGTGGTGGTAGATATTGCACTGTTTAATCAACGGACAGCACTATCAGCTTGAAGAATTAGTCCCATATCGTGAGTAAAGACCATGTTAATGATTGCTTTGATTTTTGCCATTATTTGTTTGAGTCTGTTGTTTTTCCTCGGATTGCGAGCGTTTAATCGTGCCTTATTGGACTATGAAGAGCGGTTTAAGGGGGAGGCACAACGCAATATGGCAGAGATTTTTCTGTTTTTTGATCCGCTACAAGTCTGGAGTGCGGCATTGTTGTGTTGTATCAGTACGATGATTATTGTCTGGGTGCTGACATTAAACCCTATGGTTGCTGTGGTGAGTGGGGCGGTGCTATTGATATTGCCGCCATGGTTATTTCATCATCTCAAACGCAAACGTCTAAAGCGATTTGTCGAGCAATTGCCAATGAT
>JAXECN010000051.1:0-3185 GCA_034093535.1 Pelistega sp. | reverse complement strand
CCCTAATACTGTACCCACAGAACTAATCAGGAAAAGAAACAATAAGCGTCCACTCTCTTTGACGAGTGCGTGTAAATTCAATTGGAAAAGCAACAAAGGGATTGCCAATGGTACTACATACCCCCACACGGCATCATAAACAGGTGCATCAACGGGGACTATACCAAAGTTAGAAGCAGCAATCGCAATTAACAAGGCGATCACGGCACCAGGAACTTTACTTCCTAATTTTGTATTTTGCTCAATAAGAATAGCGGCAGCAGCTGCCAACATAACAAATGCCCACAGTGCCAGACTATTATCAGCAGAAATTAAACTTTCCATATCTCATTCCTTTTAATGAATACATGTAACAATATTTTGCACAACATTTCAGAAAAGTCTAGTGTTTTTTAAAAGAAAGTCATCTAAATTTCTTGACAAAATGGTTTAACATAGAATAATTGATAACTATCCATGCTTATAAAGAAATACAGGAGACAATACCCTCATGGCTAATTTTGTAAGTCCAAATGAAATTCGCTCACGCTTCTCTGCACTGATGTCAGCGATGTACCAAAAAGAGGTTCCCCTCTATGGTGATTTAATTGATTTAGTATCTGATGTTAATAAAACCGTATTAAGCCAACAACCTGCCATTAAAGCGCAACTAGAATCCACTGGTGAACTACCTCGCTTAGATTTAGAACGCCATGGAGCCATTCGCCTAGGAACAGCACAAGAACTCTTTAATATGCGCCGTATTTTTGCTGTGATGGGGATGTTTCCTGTGGGTTATTACGATTTAGCGCCTGCAGGTGTGCCTGTCCACTCTACCGCCTTCCGTGCTATTGATGCAGACTCACTCAATCAGAGCCCATTTCGCGTGTTTACTTCTCTATTACGCTTAGAACTGATTGATGACGAGGCTTTACGCGAAACAGCCGCAAACATTCTTTCCAAACGCCAAATCTTCACCGATAAAGCCCTCACCCTCACTTCCCTATCAGAACAACAAGGTGGCTTAACAGAAGAACAAGCCGAAGAGTTTGTCAATGAGGTACTAGAAACTTTCCGTTGGCATACCGAAGCTCCTGTCAGCAAGTCTGTCTATGAAGCGCTACATAATCAACATCGCTTAATTGCTGATGTTGTTGCCTTTAAAGGACCACATATCAACCATCTCACGCCGAGAACCTTAGATATTGATGCTGTACAAGAAGGAATGGCAGCACGCAATATCCCTCCAAAAGAAATCATCGAAGGTCCTCCGCGCCGTCAATGCCCTATTTTATTACGCCAGACAAGTTTTAAAGCGCTTGAAGAACAAGTCAGCTTTGTTGATAGTAACACCAAAGAGCTAGGTAGTCATACCGCTCGCTTTGGTGAGATTGAGCAGCGCGGTGTCGCCCTCACGCCAAAAGGTCGTACGCTCTACGACCAACTGCTCAATCGCACTCGTCAGCTAACAAAGGAACAAGGCGTATCGCAAGACCCTGTTGGCTATATGGCAATTCATCAGGAATCTTTTAAAGACTTCCCTGATAGCTATGCCGAATTGCAAGCCCAAGGTTTAGCTTATTTTTACTATTTCCCTAAAGCTGGTGCGTCAGTAGATAAGCCAGTATCAGAACAAGATATCCCTAAACTCCTCCAACAAGGACTCATTGAAATCGAACCCATCGTATATGAGGATTTCCTACCCGTATCTGCAGCGGGTATCTTTCAATCAAACCTAGGTGGTGCGACTCAAAAAACGTATGATGAGGTCTCTAATAAAAAAGCCTTTGAACAAGCGTTAGGGGCAAGTGTTTATGATGAATTAGCACTCTATGCACAGATTCAACAATCTTCTATAGAGGCTTGTTTAGCTGCTCTTAATCATTAAACTGATACAATAGCCATAAACCTAATATTGTCTTAGGTTTATGGCATTTTTATTATTGTTGCACTTGCTTGAATCATGTCTACTATTAGTCCTCTCGTCCAACGCTTTCTCTCTGATTTACGTGTCAATTTCCGTGGTGATATCGCTGATAATGAAGCATCTCGTCTTGTCTTTTCTACTGACAACTCAATCTACCAACGGATTCCTCAAGCTATTGTCTTTCCTAAAGATATCGAGGACTTACAAAGTATTGCCAAACTAGCGCAACAAGATACTTATCAGCGCATTGTCCTAACCGCCCGCGGAGGTGGTACTGGCACTAATGGTCAATCACTGACGGACGGCATTATTGTCGATATGTCTCGTCATATGAATAAAATCATTGCGATTGACCCCGAAAAGCGTACAGCCGTTGTGCAATCAGGTGTTGTCAAGGACCAGCTCAATGCAGCGTTAAAAGAGCATGGCTTATTCTTTGCTCCTGAATTATCGACTTCAAACCGCGCGACTATCGGTGGCATGATTAATACGGATGCAAGCGGTCAAGGTAGCTGTCGTTATGGTAAAACTCGTCATCATGTGCTTGGTCTGAAAACCGTACTTTTAGGCGGTGATATTCTCGACTCAAGTGCATTGAATCGCCAATCATGGCAAAGCGATATTCAAACAAAATCAGCGCAGCAACAATCTCTCTATCAATCACTCTTTGAACTTGCCACACAAAATAGCGAGCTGATTCAAAAGAGTTTCCCTGAGCTTAACCGCTCACTCACAGGTTATGACCTCCCTAATCTACTGACAGAAACACAATTCGATATGAACAGTGTCCTCTGTGGCAGCGAGGGAACTCTGGGGTTTATCGCTGAAGCGACATTGAATGTTTTACCCATTCCTAAACACCAATTACTGATTAATATTGGTTATACGGACTTTCAAGCAGCATTGCGTGACGCTAAAGCGCTCATGGCACGAGACCCCTTATCAATTGAAACTGTCGATGCCAAGGTCTTAGGTTTAGCGAAACAAGATATAGTCTGGAATAATGTTGCACAATACTTCCCCGAAACTGCTGAGCCCATCGAAGGAATTAATCTTGTTGAAATTACTTCAGATGATGAAGCTGAATTAGAGCAACTCAAACAGGCTTTTATTCACCACCTTGAGACCGACACCTCAGTCAAGCGCTTAAGTATCACAACAGCTGCCGGTCGCACTGCTGTCAATCACGTCTATGCTATGCGCAAACGCGCTGTGGGCTTATTGGGCAATGTCCAAGGCGAAAAGCGTCCGCAACCTTTTGTTGAAGATACCGCTGTAC
>JAXECN010000050.1:0-15778 GCA_034093535.1 Pelistega sp. | reverse complement strand
TTAGAAATTCCCGCTAAAGACTGGGTTAAACCTCGCTTCGTAGAGGGAGAACAACTTCATGATGTGGTGATTATTGGTGCAGGTATGGCAGGTTTAACTGTCGCTGCTGCATTAAAGTTCTTGGGTATTAAATCTATTCTTTTGGATCGCGCCCCGACTGGTTTCGAAGGACCATGGGCGACGACAGCCAGAATGGAAACTTTACGCTCACCCAAGCAATTGACAGGACCTGCGCTAGGCATTCCTTCTTTAACTTTCCGTGCCTGGTATGTGGCTCAGTTTGGTCAAGAAGCGTGGGACAGTCTAGATAAAATCCCACGTCTACAATGGATGGATTACTTGCGTTGGTATCGTAAAGTCACGGCACCAGAGGTACATAATGATACGCATGTCATCGATGTTGAATTGCACAAAGATAATTATTTAGTACTCACTGTACAGCAACAACAAACGCAACAGAAGATTTTAGCTAGACGTTTAATTTTAGCGACTGGTCGTGATGGTTTAGGCGGTGCAGCGTTACCTGCTTTTGTTGAGGGTATTCCTCGTCAGTATTGGGCACATTCTTCAGATGTTTTTGATTATTCATCGCTAAAAGGTAAAAAAGTCGCTGTGATTGGTGCAGGTGCCTCAGCAATGGATAGTGCGGCGACAGCCTTAGAAGAAGGTGCTGCATCCGTAGAGATGCTAATTCGCCGTCAAGATATTCCTCGTGTCAATAAGGGAAAAGGAGCAGGTAGTCCAGGTCTTGTACATGGTTATGCTGATTTACCTGATGAATGGAAGTGGCACTTTAGACACTATATTAATAAAGCTCAAGTGCCTCCTCCAAAAGGCAGTACCTTACGCGTTTCACAGCATCCTAATGCTTTCTTTAATGTGGATTGTGCGATTGAGAAACTAGAAACGACACCCGATAATCAATTGGCGATTCATACTACTAAAGGGGTATTCACGGTGGATTTCTTGTTCTTAGCGACAGGCTTTAAGATTGATTGGTCGTTGCGCCCAGAGTATAGCCGCTTTGCGCCATTGGTACGAACTTGGGGCAATCGTTTTATCCCCCCTAGTGGCGAAGAGGATAATGAACTCGCTGCTTGCCCTGATCTTGGCAAGTCTTTTGAGTTCCAAGCCAAAGAAGGTATTGTGGCACCAACATTATCCAATATCTATTGCTTTAGTTATCCTGCGGTGGCTTCTCACGGAACAGTCTCTGGTGATATTCCTGCGATTTCTGATGGTGCTCGTGCTATTGCTCAGGGGATTGCTTCATCACTCTTTAATGAAGATGTCGAACTGTATTATGAGCAATTAAAAGCCTATGCAGACCCTGAGCTAGATGGAGATGAGTGGCAAGCCGCCTTACCACCAAACCAAAGGAATACTTAATGATTGCTTGGTTATTTAAACGTATCCTACAAGCACTGTTGGTAGTGCTCTTGATGACGGTTATTGTATTTATTGGTTTACATGCTATTGGTAATCCGATTGATATCTTGATTGGTCCCGATACTGATCAGCGTGACCGTGCTTTATTAATTGCACAGATGGGGCTTGACCAGCCATTGTGGAAGCAATACTTGATGTTTTTACAATCGGCAATTCAAGGTGACTTAGGCAAAAGTTTTGTTTATAACGAACCAGCGATTAATCTTGTTTTACAGCGTTTTCCAGCGACGTTAGAGTTAGCATTTGCTGCGATGTTAATTGCTATTGTGATTGGTGTGCCTCTTGGTTTGGTATCGGGACTTTATCCTGACCGCTTGCCTTCGCGTTTAATTATGACGGGTAGTATTCTCGGCTTCTCTTTACCGACATTCTGGGTAGGCTTGATGTTAATTACCGCCTTTAGTGTGTCATTGGGTTGGTTGCCTGCCAGTGGACGTGGTCAAACAGTCGAAGTATTTGGTATGCAATGGTCATTTCTGACAGCGAATGGTCTTTACCATTTATTATTACCCGCTTTTAATTTAGCATTATTTAAAGTGTCCTTGGTCATTCGCTTAACTCATGCAGGGGTGAGAGAAGTTTTACCGATGGACTATATCAAATTCGCTAAAGCAAAAGGCCTATCAGGCTTCCGTATTATTGCCATTCATGTGTTACGCAATATCTTGATTCCACTGACAACGGTTCTAGGATTGGAGCTTGGCTCGACGATTGCCGGTGCCGTAGTGACAGAAAGTATTTTCTCATGGCCTGGAGCAGGTAAGCTCATTCTCGATAGTATTAATGGTTTAGACCGACCCGTTATCTTGGCGTATTTAATCGTCGTGGTTTGTGTTTTCGTGACGATTAATCTATTGGTGGATATTGCGTATCGTGTACTAGATCCGCGAGTTCGATTGGAGAAACAGCTATGAGTTATACCATCGATAAACCATCGTTGATTAAAGAGTGGCGAGAGGCTTTCTTTGCATCGAAATTAGCCACAGTGGGTTTTATTATTGCTTTATTGCTCTTTCTGGGGGCGATTTTTGCACCATGGTTAACCCCACAAAACCCTTATGACCTTTTGCAGTTGGATATTTTAGATGCTCGTCTAGAACCGGGATCTCGTAACGGTAGTGATACGTTTACCTATTGGCTAGGTACAGATGGTCAAGGGCGAGATTTATATTCTGCGATTCTCTATGGTCTACGTATTAGTCTTTTTGTAGGTCTCGGCTCTGCTTTGTTAGCGAGTGTTATTGGCACGATTATTGGCGTGGTCTCTGCTTATTTTGGAGGCAAAGTTGATGCCATTATTATGCGTATCGTGGATTTGATGTTGTCTTTTCCAGCGATTCTGATTGCGATGATGGTATTGGCTTATTTAGGTAAAGGCATTAGTAACGTTATCTTGACTCTGGTGATTTTAGAGTGGGCGTATTATGCACGGACAGCACGTGGACAAGCCTTAGCCGAGCGTCAAAAAGAATATGTTGAAGCAGCCTTGAATCTGGATATTCCAACATGGCGAGTGATGTTACGTCATATCCTGCCAAATTGCTTACCGCCACTTATTGTGATTGCGACTTTACAAGTAGCTCGTGCGATTACCCTAGAAGCGACGATGAGTTTCTTAGGTTTAGGCGTACCTGTCACAGAACCCTCTCTAGGGCTGTTAATTTCTAATGGTTATCAATTTATGTTATCTGGTCAGTATTGGATTAGTGTGTTTCCGGGAATTGCTTTGTTATTGACGATTGTGTCATTAAATTTAGTCAGCGATCGTTTGCGAGAAGTCTTTAATCCGAGGGGGCAGTGATGAGTCATCTTTTATTAGATGTGCGTCATTTACGTACGCAGTTTACTACCAAGGAAGGCACTATTGATGCGGTGAATGACGTATCTTTGCGTCTGGAAAAAGGGCAAATCCTCGGTTTAGTGGGTGAGTCTGGCTCAGGGAAATCAGTGACGGGTTTTTCTATCATGGGCTTGATTGATAAACCGGGGCAAGTTGTCGGTGGTCAGATTTTATTTAATGGCGAAGACTTACGCCAATATAGCCCTAAGCAAATGCGTGCCTTGCGAGGTAATCGTATCGCGATGATTTTCCAAGATCCGATGATGACTTTAAATCCGGTCTTGCGTATTGATACACAGATGATAGAGACCATTCAGGCACATGAGAAAGTATCGACTCAACAAGCCAGAGAGCGTGCCAGAGATATGCTAGGGCAGATGGGTATTCCTAGCCCAGAAACACGTCTGATGGCTTACCCACATCAGTTATCGGGTGGTATGCGTCAGCGCGTAGCGATTGCGATTGCCTTACTATTAAAACCAGACTTAATTATTGCCGATGAGCCGACAACCGCACTTGATGTGTCGATTCAAGCCCAGATTCTGTCAGAAGTGCAGAAACTTTCTCAGCACTATGGGACGGCCTTGATTTGGATTACTCATGATTTATCTGTGGTGGCTGGCTTAGCGGATCATTTAGCAGTTATGTATGCCGGTAAGATTGTCGAGCAGGGGACTGTTGATGAAGTTTTAGATAATCCTCAGCATCCTTATACCGTGGGTTTAATTCAAAGCTTGCCGATGAATAATGAACGAGGTAAACGTCTCACGCAAATTCCGGGGATTACACCTCATCTCTTACATTTGCCGTCAGGTTGTGCATTTTCTACACGTTGCCCTCGAGCGACGGATCAATGTAAGCAAGCCCCTGAACTGGTGAAATTATTAAATGAGCATTCTGTACGTTGTTTTTATCCTAATGCCTCACAAGTGGTTGAGATAGGAGGGGCAATATGAGTACCCCATTATTGCACTTAAAAAATGTAGAAAAAACCTTTGGTCAAAGCAAAGACGGTGTACTACATCAGAGTTTACAAAAACTCGGTTTAGTTAAGCCGGCTCAACTGACTCGAGCTGTGAATAATGTTGATTTATCGATTGCTAAAGGTGAAGTTGTCGGGCTAGTCGGTGAATCTGGTTGTGGTAAGTCGACCTTGGGTCGTATGGCGGCAGGTATTATTAAGCCGAGCAAAGGGCAAGTTCTTATCCATGGACAGGATTTACACCAATTACAAGGTAATGCACTAAGTCAGGCAAAACTGACGGTGCAAATGGTTTTTCAGGACCCTTATGCTAGTTTAAATCCACGTATGCGAGTGCAAGACATTGTCGGTGAGTCCGCTTATCTACATGGTTTAGTTAAGAAAAAAGACCTTGACCAGTATGTGTCAGAGCAATTGGAGCGAGCAGGCTTAAGTGCAAGTTTGCGTTTTCGTTTCCCTCATCAGTTTAGTGGTGGGCAGCGTCAGCGGATTGGGATTGCGCGTGCCCTTGCCGTACAGCCAGAGATGTTGGTCTGTGACGAGGCGGTTGCTGCGTTAGATGTATCGATTCAAGCACAGATTCTGAATCTTTTTATGGATTTACGTGAGCAGTTATCATTGACGTACTTATTCATTAGCCATGATTTAGGGGTGGTTGAGCATTTTGCCGATCGTGTGGTGATTATGTACCTCGGTCGCGTAATTGAGTCAGCTCCAGTTGAGGAAATCTATCAGCGTGCGAATCATCCTTATACCCAAGCATTATTGGCAGAGATGCCCAAGATGCATGAGCGTAAGAAAATCTTTACCGCCTTAAAAGGCGAAATTCCAAGCCCTTTAAACCCTCCAAGCGGTTGTCATTTCCATCCACGCTGTCCACATGCGACAGAACGATGTCGACAAGAAGCACCGGTATTAAAAGAGATTGCCATTAAGCACTTTAGTGCTTGCCATCTCAATGATAGTTTATAAATTTTTTAAAAGAGAGCAGTAACGATGAAAAAGAAATTATTCACCACTTTAGCCGCAAGTATTTTTGTAGCACTAGCGAGTACAGCCCAAGCAGAAGAATTAAAAATTGCCTTTGCAGATAATGTTTCTTCATTAGACCCACAATTGAATAACTTTGCGGGCGATCGCTCGGCAGGGATGTTTTTCTTTAATTTATTGGTGAACAATTATCAGAATAAATTGGTGCCTGGTTTGGCGTCCGCTTGGGAAAATATTGATACGAATACTTGGAAAGTGACCTTACGTCCAGATATTAAGTGGAGTAATGGAGAGCCATTAACGGCTGAAGATATTATTTTCTCGATTGAACGTGCACGTAGTGTTCCGGGCTCAGTAGCACCGTTTACCACTTATGTGCGTACGATTGAGAGCGTAACTGCACAAGACCCTCAGACCTTAATTTTTAAGACATCACAGCCAACACCAGATTTACCGTTAAATCTGGCGTCTATTTATATTGTGAATAAAAAAGCAGTCGATGGTACTGCTACAGAGGACTTTAATTCGGGTAAAGCATTAGTGGGTACCGGTCCTTATACATTGGACAGTTATACCCCGGGTAAAGGCTTTATCGCTAAAGCTAACCCACATTATTGGGGTGAAAAGGTTCTCTGGGATAAAGTTGATTATCGCTATACCTCTGATGCCGCTGCCAGAACAGCTGCTTTATTAGCAGGTGATGTGGATGTGATTGATAAAGTTTCCTTTGCTGATTTAAAAACCTTGCAAAACGATCAACGTGTCAATGTATTTACCTACAATGGCTTACGCGTGTTTTTCTTGCAGCCTAGCTTTAACCCGAACCCAAGCCAATATATTACCGATAATGCAGGCAAGCCATTAGATAAAAATCCCTTGTTAGATGTACGCGTACGTCAAGCCTTATCGCTTGCCATTAACCGTGAAGCCATTGTCGATCGTATCTTACAAGGTGGGGCAACACCGACTAATCAATGGATGCCAGAGGGGGCTGTTGGTTATAACCCAGCGGTTAAAGTAGCACCAGCGGATACTGAAAAAGCTAAAGCATTATTGGCGGAAGCAGGGTATCCAGAGGGTTTTCAGCTAACTGTGCATGTACCGTCTGATCGTTATCCACTCGCACCAGAAGCTATCCAAGCGGTAGCACAATTTTGGACACGTATTGGCATTAAAACCAATGTACAAGTCGTGCCTTGGACAATTTATGCTGGCGCAGCTCGTAAAAATGAATATGCCATGAGTGTATTAGGTTGGGGTAATGGTACTGGTGAAGCCAACTATGCCATGGTGAGTATGCTAGCGACATTTAATGCAGATAAAGGTCTAGGCGCTTTTAACTGGGGACGTTATAGCAGTGCAGGATTAGATAAGTTCATTGACCAGTTAGGTGCAGAGTTTGAGCCGACAAAGCGTGAGGCATTAATGCGTGAAGCTGCACAACTAGTGGCTGATGAGGTTGGTATTATTCCACTCTTTCATTACAAAGATATCTGGGCGGCTAAAAAAGGCTTAGTCGTAAAACCTCTCAGCGCAGACCGTACTGTGCCTGTGATGGTAACAAAAGAATAGTTTCATTAATAAAGAATATTGATTTAAATTTTAAGGAGTTCATGATGAAAAAACAATTACTGAGTGTATTGGCGGCTAGCTTGCTAGCGGTTGGTGGAACAGCACAAGCTGAAGAGTTAAAAATTGCCTTTGCGGATAATCTCTCTTCACTTGACCCACAGTTAAATAACTTTGCGGGTGATCGCTCTACAGGTCTATTTTTCTTCGATATGTTAGTGAGCAATTATCACAATAAACTTTTACCAAGTTTAGCGTCAGAGTGGAAAAATATTGATGCAAATACATGGCAATTTACTTTACGTCCCGATGTGAAGTGGAGCAATGGTGATGCACTCACGACAGACGATATTATTTTCTCTATCGAACGTGCCCGTAAAGTACCGGGTTCTGTTGCACCATTTACAAGCTATGTACGTACTATCGAAAGCGTAACAGCAAAAGACGCACAGACGCTAGAGTTCAAGACTAATGTCCCTAACCCAGACTTACCTTTAAACTTAGCCTCAGTGCATATTGTTAATAAAAAAGTGGTTGAGGGTGCGACTAGCGAAGACTTTAACTCAGGTAAAGCCTTAGTGGGTACAGGTCCTTATGTCCTAGATACCTATACACCAGGCAAAGGCTTTGTTGCTAAAGCTAACCCAAATTACTGGGGTGAAAAAGTACTTTGGGATAAAGTCGATTATCGTTATACGGCTAATGCCGCTTCACGCACAGCCGCTTTATTAGCGGGTGATGTAGACGTGATTGATAAAGTCTCTGTTTCTGACTTACCTGCTTTAGAGAAGAACGATAAGGTGAGTGTGTATGCTTATAACGGTCTTCGTGTATTAGTATTACAGCCTAGCTTTAACCCAAAT
Organism: Pelistega sp.; assembly: GCA_034093535.1. Taxonomy (GTDB): domain Bacteria; phylum Pseudomonadota; class Gammaproteobacteria; order Burkholderiales; family Burkholderiaceae_B; genus Taylorella. The sequence continues at coordinate 8,085 of JAXECN010000050.1, read as the reverse complement.
CCTAACCAGTTTATTACGGATAATGCCGGTAAACCTTTAGATAAAAACCCACTTCTAGATGTACGTGTGCGCCAAGCTTTATCATTAGCCATTAATCGTGAAGCCATCGCTAGCCGTATTTTACAAGGAGGTGTAACCGTCGCTAATCAATGGATGCCTCAAGGTTCAATTGGTTATAACCCAGAGATTAAGGATATCGCTTTTGATGCTGAAAAAGCCAAGGCTTTATTAGCAGAAGCAGGCTATCCAGAAGGCTTTAAATTAACCGTACATGTGCCGACTGACCGCTATCCGCTTGCACCTGAAACGATTCAGGCAGTCGCACAGTTCTGGACGCGTATCGGTGTGAAAACAGAAGTACAAGTTGTGCCATGGGCTGTTTATTCTGGCGAGGCTAAGAAAAATAACTATGCGATGAGTGTTATTGCTTGGGGTAATGGTACTGGTGAAGCTAGCTATGGTATGGTAAGTATTCTAGCCACAGTTAATCCAGAAAAAGGTCTGGGAGCTTCTAACTGGGGTCGCTATAGCAGTGAGCGTTTTGACCAATTATTAGCACAGACGACCCAAGAGTTTGATCAAGCCAAACGCGAAGGTTTTATGCGTAAAGCGGCTCAAGTGGTATCAGAAGAAGTCGGTATCATTCCACTCTTTCACTATAAAAATATCTGGGCTGCGAAAAAAGGTCTTGTTGTGAAGCCGTTAAGCTCTGACCGTACTGTACCAGCGATGGTGACTAAAGAGTAATCACTATGGTAAAGCTTGATATTACGCCAATAAAGGCATTAATCGATGTGCCACGTCATATTCGTGTATCGGGTTTAATACCTCGGACAGAAATAACCCTGATGACACGGACTCAGCGTGGAGGTGGAGTTTATTGGCGTAGTCAAGCTGTGTTTGTAGCGGATAATGAGGGCGTGGTTGATACTTCTTGTGATGCACCTGTACGTGGTGACTATCAAGGAGTTGATGCTATGGGGCTTATCTTTTCTCAAGTCCCAGATTCTCCTCAGAGTAATGTCTTTCCTGATGATGTGTGCCAAGATATTGTTACTCATATTGAGGTGTATCATCAGGAACAATGCCTTGCTCGCGGAGAGTTGATTCAGATATTGATGACACCGTCAATTGAACGTATCGAGGTACGAGAAGAGGGACTAGTAGGGACTTTGTTTAAACCTAAAACATCTGAAAGCTGTCCTGCTATTATCGTATTAAATGGTTCTGGTGGTGGCATTAATGAGCCACGGGCAGCACTCTATGCAGCACATGGTTATATCGCTTTTGCCTTGGGCTATTTTAAAGCACCTGGCTTATCCGATTATATTTCACATACCCCATTGGAGTATTTTGTGAAAGGGATAGATTGGTTACGGACACATTATTCTCCTAAAGATGATTTTGTTGCTCTCAGTGGACAATCACGAGGTGGAGAGTTGGTATTGTTATTGGCGAGTCTTTTCCCTGAAAAAGTCTCTGCTGTATTGGCTTTTGTACCTGGAGCGGTGGTGCATAGTGCCCAGAATGCCGCTGACCCTAAGCTGGGAAGAGAAGGCTATGCGTGGTTGTTAGCAGGTAAGCCAATCCCTCACGTATGGGAGAATAATAAAACAGCGACATGGGCACCTTTTGATGAGGGTGAGCCACCTCATCGTCATGAGTTAGCGATACGTACCGCCTTATTGGATGAAGAGGCAGTGGCTAGAGCACGTATTCGAGTTGAAGATTGTCGTTGTCCGTTATTGTTTATTTCCGCTGAGGATGACGGTGCATGGCCATCACAGTGGTATAGCCAGATGATGATGGATACCTTGGCACAACACCATTATCCGTATATATACCGTTGGAGTGATCATGCTGAAGCAGGGCACACCATTGTATTTCCTTATATACCTACCACACAAGTGGTGCATACCCATCCCGTTTCTAAGCGCTTAAGCACACAGGGGGGGAATATGTATGCCAATGCTAAAGCGAATCAGCAAGCATGGGCAGATGTAGTGAAATTTTTAAGTGATTGTACAAACACTTGCTAAAACGTATTTTTAATAAAAGATAGAGATATGACACAAGTAGATATTATTAATCAAGTCTTGGGTATTGCGGCAGATAGCCCTTTATACCAAGTGAGACAATTTAGAGAAAAAGTCGTTAAAGGAACACAAGACAGCTATGACGCCTTGTTTAGCGATAAGCTTAGCGTACCTCTAGCATGGCGTTATGCCGTTGCGGTATTAAGTAGCCGTTTAGTAGGTAGCGTTGAGTTTGAAAAACATTATCGAGCATTGGCAGAACAATCGGGCTTGAGTATTGAAGCGTTAGACCTGATTGTGGCGGGTGAGTTTGAACAGTTAGAAGATAAAACCCTAGTTGAAGTCCTACGCTTTACACAGAAATTAAGCTTAAAACCAGTAGAAGGCGATAAAGACGCTGTTTTAAGCTTAAAGAAAGCCGGTATTGCCACCAACGATATCGTTGCTTTAAGCCAATTGATTGCTTTTTTATCATATCAATTGCGTTTGGCGGCAGGTCTAAAAGCCATGGCAAAATTGGTATAAGGAGAGCATGATGACAATTGAGAAAAATGGTTTTACCAATGCTACTTTGGGCTGGAAAGCATGGTTAGATGTCGTAGATGTTGAACAAGCTACGCCAAAACAGATTGAAGTCTTGGAGGCAAGCCATCCCCAAGCTAAAACATCAGATTATTACCTATTATTAGTGCATGAGCCTGAAATTCTAGAACATCGCTCAACCACCTATAATGCCATTATGTATGCCCCTGGTGGTTTGACACGCGCTGATCGTGAGCTAGGTGCTTTGACTGTTTCTCGTATCAATGGCTGCGTCTATTGTGCGTCAGTGCATGCACAGCGATTTGAACAATTGGCCAAACGTAATCAGATTGTGGCGGATATTTTTGATAATCCAGCGACAGCAGGTGATAGCGAGCGTGATAAAGCCATTATTCAGTTAGCGACAGAACTCACGGAAAATCCAGCAGAGTTTAGCGACGAGCGTATCCAAGCCTTAAAAGACTTAGGTCTAGAAGATAAAGAAATCCTAGACCTTATCCATTCAGTGGCTATTTTTGGTTGGGCGAATCGCTTGATGTTGAACTTGGGCGAAGCTGAGCATTTGGATTAATTCTAATACGGCAAGGCTTCATTTTGCTAAGTAGAGCAAGATTCTCTTCTGTGGGATGAAACGTATCTGGGTCAGCCATCGCCGCTGCGGTGATGGCTGCATCTTCTTCGTCAGTAGGGCTGATATGACCTGGTTTTAGTGGTGGCATATATGTCTCCTTGAGTTTAAAGTGTAGTAGGATCGTTGTGCAATAACCAATCCTTTAGCGCCTTGTTCATTTTAGTCTGCCAACCATCGCCAAGTGCGCGAAAGGCGGCAATAACATCTCTATCAAAGCGAACAGTGAGTTGCTGCTTCTGTCCAGTACCCACAGGGCGACCTCGTACCTTGATACGGTACGGCTTTACCTGGCTGAGATAAGCTAAGTTTTCCTCCGTTGGGTGAAAAGTGTCAGGGTCAGCCATGGCAGCTGCTGTGATAGCTGCGTCTTCTTCATCGGTAGGGCTAATATGGTCAGGTTTCAAGGGTGGCATATTTTTTCTCCTCACGGTTATTTGCTTTTCGTAAGCTAATAATTCTCATCTTACCTAAACGTTGTGTGTAGATAATCACATAAAGTCGTTTTTTGATATATCCAATACAAATCTGTCTTTTCTCAAAATATTGCCTGCGATTATCGGGCCAACAAAGTGCCGTCTCCCAATCAAAATTGACAGCCTCTGTTAGATAGATTCCATGCTTTTCGAAATTTCGAATATTCTTCTGAAAATCATATTCGATATCATCCAAAGTCATTTCCATAATATCTCCATTTATTGTAGTTATAAAAAATAAATGCGTCAATCATTTTGGAGATAGACTAATCGTAGAAAAATCGTTTGAATAGAGGGGGGTGGACAAAAATGTCCTAGTCTATTCAGCGGAAAATACAGGGAAAACATCAATTGTTTGATATACCTTTTGGGATTAAATTGAAGCAAAACACTTTTAAAAGATGAGGAGACTTCAATGAAACTTAAGCGTTTATTCCAAGGTATGCTTGCGACTACTGCCTTATTAGCTGGTGTTGCATCGGCACAAGTGAGCGTGATGTTACCGGCTAATCCAGGCGGTGGTTGGGATGGTACGGGTCGTCATGCTTTTGCCACGATGAATAAGGCAGGCATTTACACCGGTACAGTGAATTACACCAATAAGGGTGGTGCGGGTGGTACGATTGGACTAGCAGAATTTGCACGCACGAGTAAGGGTAAAAATGACCAAGTTGCGGTATTTGGTGCGATTACAGTAGGGGCGATTACCCTTAATAACTCCCCAGTAAAGTTATCTAACTTTAAACCTATTGCTCGTCTAACAGCCGAACATCTCGTGCTTGCAGTTAGTAAAGATGCACCTTATCAAACATTAGCTGAGTTTGTAGAAGCTTTAAAAGCCAATCCTGGTGCGACACCAGTAGGTGGTGGTTCAGCAGGTGGTGTAGACCATATTGCCTTGGCATTACTGGCGCAAGCGAGCGGTACCGATGTGGCGAAGTTGAACTATATCCCACAAGCAGGTGGTACGGATACGGTGACAGGTATTGTTAATGGCACACTTAAAGCTGGTTTATCAGGTATTTCCGAGTTCCAACAATTTGCAGATACAGGACGTATCCGTATCTTAGGGATTACTTCAGCAGAACGTATGGCAGGACTTGATGTGCCGACATTTAAAGAACAAGGCTTTAATGTCGAGATTGCCAACTGGCGTGGTGTACTTGGTGGCGTAGATATGCCAGAAGCGAATCATCAAGAATGGGTCAAACGCTTTGAAGCCCTTAATAATAGCCCTGAATGGCAAGAAGTACTGAAGACCCAAGGGTGGACACAGTACTTCTTAGCGGGTGATGAATTTACTCAATTTATCACCGAAGAGAGTGAGCGTATTAATAAGGTATTAAAAGATGCAGGACTCTCGAAGTAATCCTGTTGAGCATTACCAACGAGCTAGCCGCCCTTGGTGGCTAGCTTTGCTGGTTATTCTAGCAGGTGGTATTTGTCTTTATAGCGCCAGTGATTTATCCGTCACTGCCCAATATGCAGCAGTGGGTCCGGGCTTATTCTTATTTGGTATTGGTGGCTTATTGTGTTTTTTTGGTTTTGTCTTGTTAGTTCAAATTGCGCGAGGAGAGCAGTTTGAACCTCAAGATACCGAAGATGCTCAGGGTCATACACCTATGGATAAAAAGGCTTTTTGTATCACTTTACTGGCGACTTTCTTACCGGCTCTGACCATAGAAATACTAGGTTTAGCGTTGACAGCGACGATGTGCTTTACCTTGGTGACTTATGCTTTTGGATCCAAAAAAGTTTTACTAAATCTCTTTTTAGGCTTTTTAGTCGGCTCTATCTCGTGGGGAATTTTCTCCTATCTAGGTCTACAGTTAGGCGATTTCTTTCCATTTCTAGGTGCATAAATGGATACATTCTCTCTATTATTAGACGGTTTTGGAGTGGCTATCCAACCGATGAATCTATTGTGGGCATTGATAGGCTCATTACTGGGAACCGCGATCGGTATCTTGCCCGGTATAGGTCCTGCACTCACAATTGCCTTGTTGTTGCCTGTGACCATCTCTATTGGCCCTGTTTCCGCTTTTATTATGTTTGCAGGGGTCTTGTATGGAGCGATGTACGGCGGCTCAACCACCTCAATTTTAATTAATACCCCGGGCGAAGCTGGTGCGATGATGACAGCGCTTGAGGGAAATAAGATGGCACGCAATGGACGAGGAGCAGCGGCATTGGCGACAGCTGCTATTGGTTCCTTTGTCGCAGGTACGATAGCGACGTTGCTGTTGACTTTTGCGGCTCCAGTGATTGCTGAATTAGCTTTTTATCTTAAACCAGCAGATTATTTTGCCTTGACCATCCTTGCTTTTACCTCTGTATCTGTTGTGATGGGAACATCCAGAACACGAGGTTTTATTACCTTATTAATCGGTCTTGCTCTAGGGGTGATTGGGATTGATAATATGACCGGTCAAGCACGGATGACATTTGGTACTATGCAATTGCTTGAGGGTATTGAATTGACGGTGGTCTTAGTATCCTTATTTGCTATCGGAGAGATTATCTATGTAGCGAGTCGTTATCAACACCATAAAGATGTGCCGATTAAGATTCGAGGTGGTGCCTATATGACGAAACAAGAGTGGCAACGCTCTTGGAAACCTTGGCTACGAGGCACGGCACTAGGCTTTCCGATGGGGGCTATTCCCGGTGGTGGCTCAGAGATTCCGACTATGTTGTCTTATACCATGGAGAAAAAACTCTCCAAACATAAAGAAGAGTTTGGGACCACTGGTGCTATTGAGGGGGTGGCTGGTCCTGAGGCTGCAAATAATGCGGCGGCGGCAGGAGTGTTAGTACCGCTGCTGACATTGGGGCTACCTACGTCTGCAACAGCTGCTATTTTATTAGCCGCTTTTCAGAATTATGGTTTACAGCCAGGTCCCTTCTTATTTAGCTCTAACCCAGAGTTGATTTGGGGGTTAATTGCCTCACTTTATATTGGCAATGTGATGCTACTGGTGTTGAACTTACCATTGGTGGGTATGTGGGTGAAATTACTCTTAATTCCCAAACCTCAGTTATATGCTGGCATTTTAGTCTTTGCGATGATTGGTATCTGGGGTGTATCCGGGTCAGTATTTGACCTAGCACTGATGGTAGGATTAGGTCTGATGGGGTATGTGATGAGAGTCTATGATTTCCCAATTGCTCCCTTATTGATTGGTTTAATTTTAGGACCGATGGCTGAAACACAGCTTAGAACTGCACTAGCTTCTTCCCAAGGTGACCCTGCAATCCTAATACAGACACCTTTATCCATTATTATTCTGACCATTGCAGCATTATTCTTATTCGTGCCAATTATATTGAAGCGATTAAGAGCAGCTGCATAGCGGTAGTAAAAGTAGCGATGGCACTGGAATTAGGGGAAGTGCTTATTTCAAGAGAGAACTAATTCCTTTACGCTTAAATTAATTATTAAAAATAGTGAGGAGTTAGTTTACATGCGAATTAAAAGTGCCATCGCCGTATTGATGTGTTCAATCTCTGTTGCCTATGCAGCAGATAGCTTTCCCAACCGGACCATGAGCATAGTTGTGCCAGCCTCTCCAGGGGGGACAGCAGATTTAGCTGCACGTATGCTTGCCGAACCCCTGAGTAAAGCACTCGGACAGCCTATCGTTGTCGAGAACAAAGGCGGTGCATCTGGTAATATTGCCGTTCAACATCTTTTAAAAAGTAAAGCCGATGGTCATACCTTATTGATGCAGTATTCAGGCTTTCACCTGATCTCTCCTCATTTTATAAAAGTAAATTGGGATCCAATTAAAGACTTTACTCCGATTGCTCAGATTGTATCTGCTCCACAAGTATTAGTAGTTAAAAAAGATTTGCCTGTAAAGACAATGGGAGAGTTTGTTGCGTATGCCAAAGCCAATCCTGATAAATTGAATTATGGATCTAGTGGCAATGGTTCCTTGCACCATGTGAGTGCCGAATTATTAAATTATTTAGCAGATATTAAGACGACTAATATCCCTTATGCAGGAGCAGGACCAGCACTGTCTGACCTATTAGCAGGGCATATTGATTTCTTACTGACAACACCGCCGCCATTAATTCCTCATATTGAATCAGGAGCTATTAAACCTCTGGTGGTGACAGCAACTAAGCGATTAGATTCTTTGCCAACCATCCCATCCTCTAATGATGTGGGTATGCCTGACTTGCAGATTTCCTCATGGTTTTCACTGTATGCACAAAAAGACATTCCTGTAGAGATTGTTCAGAAACTCAATGTTGAAATCCAGAAGATTATGCAAGACCCTGCCTTCCAAGAAAAACTCAAAAGCTTAGGTGCCGATGCAGAGTTTATCGGCTCAGAAGAACTCGGTAAACGAGCTAAAGCAGAATTTGATTTGTGGTCAGATTTGGTGAAAAA
>JAXECN010000049.1:0-2734 GCA_034093535.1 Pelistega sp. | reverse complement strand
ATTTTGTAGGTATTTCTTTAAGAATGGGGTTAGCACGCCACGCGCAGGTAAACCTGCTACGGACATAAATTCCACGATATCCTCAGGTTTTGCTTCAGATAAGGTTTTCTTGAAATTGATATGAGCATCACCTTCTTGGGTAACAGCAAAGGCAGTGCCGATTTGGACGGCATTGGCCCCCCATTCGGTGAGGGCAGTTTTGATCTTTTTAAAGTGCGCCATACCACCAGCGAGGATGAGGGGGATTTTTTCACTTTCTAAGCCGAGTTGTTTGAATACTTCTTGGGTTTCTTCGAGTACTCGTCTGAAGCTAAAGCGCTCATGATTTAAATCGGTGATTTGTTGTGCGCCTAGATGTCCACCTGCATGGTTAGGGTGTTCGATAATAATCGCATCGGGCAAGCGATTTTTCTTCATCCAACGTTTGAGTACCACGCTAATACCACGTGATTCCGACAAAATCGGTAAGAGGGCAACATCAGGGTGTTCTTGTGTGAGTTCAGGTAGCTCAAGAGGCAGTCCAGCTCCCATCACGATAGCTTGTGCACCGGACTCGCAAGCTTGCTTGACGAGGTTAGGGTAGTCAGTCACTGCTTTCATCACATTAACAGCGATGAGTCCTTTGTTATCGGCGTTTTTGAGAGCGGCTTTTATCTCACGGTCAAGTGCGATACGATTGAGTTTGTCGTAGTTTTCTTGAATGGGATTTTCTTTGGATTTGGCGAGTAAATCGGGATGGAGGTGGCGTAAATCAATACTAGCAATCGTACCGATGGCATTTTGTTGTGCGACTGCCGAAGCAAGCTGATGGGCAGAGATACCGACACCCATGCCTCCTTGGACGATAGGGAGTAGCGCTTTAGAGCGAATGGTCAGAGGAGGATAGATAGTGTGCATGATATAAGCGCCTAAAAGAGAGTAATGCATTAATTCTAACGCTGTTTGAAAATTTGTATGGTAATAGTTTTACGCCGCAAAAGGTCTATAGAGAAAGGCTATCTAATAAAGTTTTTAGATAATTATTTTTAGAGCTGAATTTGCTCTTTATTTGATATAACGCATTGATTTTCGTTAATTTCATAAGGTGGGTGATTAGATTTTGGATGTGAATTTGCTCTTTAAAGGTATAGGTGTTAAACAGAATTAACATTTTGTATGAGAGGCTTGTTTCAATAATGCCCATAGAGGTAGTGAGAATGAGTACAATAAATCATTCTTTTAGGGGAAAATAAATGTTAGCTAAATTACTTAAACCAATGGCCTTTGTTGGGCTGATGACGATTAGTGGTATGGCTGCCGCTAATCAATATATTATTGACCGTCTAAACAAGCCCGTGCCGGGTGGTGTTGCCGTACTTCCTTTGGAAATCAAAGGAGGGCAGTTGCCAGAAGTGACCTACCAAGGACATCGCGTATTGGTTGTCCCATCAGAGGGTAAGGCTTTGGCGATTGTCGGTATTCCTCTTAAAACTTCGGCAGGGCAACAGTCTGTGCAGGTCAAACAAGGTGGACAAACACAAGCGGTATCCTTTACGGTAGGCACGAAGAAATATAAAGAACAACATATTAAGTTAAGTAGCAATAAACATGTGACACCGTCAGCTGAAAATGAGGCGCGATTTAAGCGAGAGCTTGATGAACAAATGAATGCTTACAAACAGTACCGTGAAGGGGTAGTACCGAGTAACGTAGTGCTAGATAGACCCGTAGACGGTGGACGTTATTCTAGTCCGTTTGGATTACGACGTTTTTTTAATGGTCAAGAACGTAACCCACATTCAGGTCTAGATATTGCTGTGCCGACGGGTACGCCGATTAAAGCGGCTGCTGACGGTGTGGTCACGATTGTGGCAGACTACTTTTTTAATGGAAAAACGGTATTTGTGGATCATGGTCAGGGCATGATTACCATGTATTGTCATATGTCGGCCATTGATGTGAAAAAAGGGCAAGTGGTTAAACGTGGTGAGTTGCTAGGTAAGGTAGGCTCGACAGGACGTTCAACAGGACCTCATCTACATTGGAATGTTAGCTTGAATAATGTCCGTGTGGATCCGGCGATTTTTGTAGGGGCATTTCAGCCTTGATGATACGTTTGCTGAACGAAAATGACTTTTCGAAATGGCTGCCTTTATGGCAGTCTTACCTTGGTTTTTATCAAGCAGGCTTAAGTGAGGAAGTGACCTTGCATACGTGGCAAGGTCTGATTTCTCGTCCCAATATGCGAGCGTTTGGTGCGTTTAATGAACAGGGTGATTTATTGGGTTTTGCGCATATTGTGATACACCCGAACACATGGAATATCACCGAATGTTGTTATTTAGAGGACTTATTTGTTGCACCTCAGGCTCGCCGTCAAGGTATTGCGAAGCAATTGATTGAAGCGGTGTACCAATTTGCGCAAGATAATCATTGCCATCGCGTTTATTGGGTGACGGATGAAAGTAATACGAGTGCGCAAACACTCTATGAGCAATGTGCGACAAGGATGAAGTTAGTGCAATATAGGAAGAGTTTTTAGGTTTTTCCATTACATTAGAAACTCTTCCAGAAATTAAAAGTTTTTCTACTATAGTAGAAACTTTTTTTGTCGTATTTTTTATCGAAATGGAAAATAAAACATTGATTTTCTTTAAGTTTCTAGACAAAAGTAGAAATCAATGCTAATATTATCAGCTTGTCCCGTTCTTAGGCTTATTTAAGTTCGAACGAAATGTGGGCAAGGCGATTAACT
>JAXECN010000048.1:0-4939 GCA_034093535.1 Pelistega sp. | reverse complement strand
ACCGCAAATCCGGCTTGCTCAACACGGCGACTTTGTAGACCATTAATACGTGATAAGGCATCTAAGACTCGATGACCTATCTTTAATGAGTCATTAATCTGAGCATTGGTGGTCATGTCCAAAAGGACACTGGCGGTATTGCGATCATGCGCACCAATGTCGAGACCACCAATCGCATCTGCAGCATTCTCTTTTTTCGCGAGATAACTAGCCGCTGCACTTGATGCACCTTTGCGAGAAAGTGCGAATACCGATGTGCCACGTGCATTGGGATTAGTAAAGGCATCAGCATGGATAGAAATGAAAATATCCGCTTTTACACGACGTGCTTTTTGGACGCGTACACCTAAGGGGACAAAGAAGTCTGCATCGCGTGTCATGTAGGCACGCATATTAGGACGCGCATTGACGATATCACGTAATTGACGACCAATAGCGAGTACCACGTCTTTTTCGCGAGTACCACGGGGCCCAATGGCACCAGGATCTTCACCACCATGACCGGGGTCAATCGCAATGAGGATTGGACGATTAGCATTGTTGCGTGATGGCGCTGGAGTGCTAGCCGCAGGTGGTTGAGGAGCAATTTGACCTTGTACTTTAGGTACAGAGGCAACGGGGCGATTGGTATTGATTTGATCTAAAATACTGGCGAGAGGGTCGTCGCCTCCTGACTGTTGAGCTAAGGAGACGAGAGGGTCTTTAGCCACTTTAGGGTAGAGGTCTAAAACAAGGCGATATTTATAATTAGCGACAGGTTTTAAGGTAAAGACCTGAGGAACAATCCCTTGTTTTAAGTCAATGACTAGGCGAACGACATCGGCACGATTTTGGGCGACACGAACACGAGAAATATAAGGGTCATTCGGTTTAATCTTAGAAATGAGTGAGTTGAGTGCTTCACTCATGCTAAGGCCTTGTAAATCAACCACGAGGCGGTCTGGACCGTCTAAGGTAAAGTGTTCATGCTTAATCGGTGAGCTAAGCTCGAGAGTCACGCGCGTGTATTCGTCAGCAGGCCAAGTACGAACAGCAAGGATTTCGCTGCTAGCTGCATGAGCAAGCTTGGAGGTCACAGGTAAAGAGAGCATCGCAATCCCTGTCCCCAAAATTTGACGACGAGTTATGCGACGATTTGTAATGTCTGCTGTGTCCTTAGCTGTGCGATCCATGTTACCCCTTTGTCCGAATATGCACTCAGTTCTGCGATTCTACCTGTGTCATGATAATGAAGGTGTAAAAGCACATCAGGCTTAGGAAGTGATTTATCGGCTTTTTCGGGCCATTCGATGAGGACGACCGCTTGCTCTAATAAATTCTCTCTAAACCCAGCTTCTTGCCACTCGGTAGATTCATTAAATCTATAAAAATCAAAGTGATATAAGTATAATCTAGAAACTTTATAGGTTTCAACTAGCGTATAGGTGGGGCTTTTAATTCGTCCTGTGACACCTAATGCTTGCAAAAAGGCTCGAGAAAAGGCGGTTTTACCTGCGCCGAGGTCGCCTTTTAAGTGTAGGTGATAAGCGGAAGAGAGACCTTTTTCTTGAGGGTAACTATTTGATATTTCTTTATTTATTGGTATTGCCATGGCTTGGGCGAGTGCTGCGGTTGCTTCTTCATCAGGCAAGAAAATACGCAGTGTGGAAACCAGAGAATCAGACATAAAGCCACTTTTTTAGTAAAAAAATTGAAACAAATAAATTGTAAATAATTATAAATGAGAAGCGTATAGGCTTATTGTAAATTCGTATCGCGATCGAATTATCAGAAAATTAAGCGAGCGATGTAAATCCATATCGGTATGGTAATCATCGAAATGACGGTGCTGAGAGAAATAATTGAGGCGACAAGGCGAGCATCTCCTCCCATACGGACGGTGAGAATATAAGCAGCTGATGCTGTGGGTAGCGCAGCAAACAGCACCAGTGTCTGTGCTGTCACCTCAGGTAATATAAATAGAAAGGCTAGGGTAATTGCTACGATAGGCATTATGCCTAAACGAATGGCTAGCATCCATCCTAGTAAAGCACCTTGTTGCGTACCATTGCGTAAAACCAATGCAGCGCCCACGCATATTAATCCAAGAGGAACGGTACTTCGTCCTAGTTTATCTAGTGTGTTTTCTATAAAGGCTGGGAAAGTGATCCCAGTGAGATTTAAGGTTAAGCCTACAAGCGTAGAAAGCACTAAAGGATTTTTCAGAATTTCCTTGAGGGGGCGGTGACCTTGTTGTTTAGCCATGCTATTGACGGCAAGCACATTGACGATAGGGACGGTAAATCCAACCAATACAGCCATAATAGCGACACTATCCGCTCCGGCAATAGCGGGGGCGAGTGATAAACCGATATAGGTATTAAAACGATAAGCACATTGACTGCTTGAGTTTAAGGATAGGGTATTAGATGGATAAAACCATTTACTGGCATAGCTGAGTGCGAGACCAACTAGCGAGAGCAATAAACATACTAGAAATAAATTACCCGCTTTTGATAAAGAGATAGGAGCGAGCATTAAAGACTTAATGAGTAGAGCAGGAAATAGAAAAAAATACACTAGTTTCTCGACACCACTAAAAAATTCTGGCGTAAATTGTAATTTGTTTTTTAGACACCAGCCTAAGAAAATCAGCAAACAATCGGGCAATACTAAGTGAACCAGTTCCATATTTCTTTTACGATTAAATAAGTTTTACAATAGTATATCGTTTTTTGTTGAGTACTCATGTATGAGTAAAGAATATATTGATGCGTTTTTAGATGCATTGTGGTTAGAAGACGGTTTAGCTAAGAATACCTTAAGTGCATACCGTCAGGATTTGAATAGCTTGTTGGATTATCTAGAGAGGCAGCGTCCTGCCTTGAGTTTAAAAGAGGTAGATGCCGATATTGCTCGATCATGGTTTATTGCGATGAGTAATGAGGTCAAGGCAAGTACTGCCAATCGTCGCTTGGCGAGTCTGAAACGGTTTTCGACATGGGCTTTGCGAATGGGGCATTGGACTGAGGACCCAACCTTATCATTAAGTTCGTCTAAACAGGGTATGCGCTTTCCTAAAACCATCAGTGAAGCTCAGGTAGAAGAACTCTTAAATGCGCCTGATTTAAACACATTGGCAGGTATCCGTGATCGCGCGATGTTAGAGACTTTATATGCTACCGGTTTACGCGTGACGGAATTAGTGACGTTAAAGACATTACATCTTAATTTAGATGATGGTGTGGTGCGAGTCATCATGGGTAAAGGTGGTAAAGATCGTATTGTACCTATTGGGGAAGTGGCAGAGCAGTACTTGCGTGATTATATGCAGCAAGCACGACCAGAGCTATTGGGAAATAAAGTCAATGATGATTTATTTTTATCTCGCTTTGGCACGAGTATGACACGTCAAGCGTTTTGGCAATTGATTAAAAAGTACGCGACCCAGACCAGTATTAAAATTCCTTTATCACCACATGTGTTACGTCATGCTTTTGCGACCCATTTGCTTAATCATGGGGCAGATTTACGAGTGGTGCAGATGCTATTGGGGCATGCGGATATTTCAACAACACAGATTTATACCCATGTCGCACGTGAACGCTTAAAACAATTGCATCAAAAGCATCATCCGCGCGCTTAATACTGTATAACTACTATATAACTAATGATTGAGAAGAATTGATGAGTAAACAAAAACATGTATCTGAGACACCAGCGACGCAGTTTTTGAAAAAGCATAAGGTGGTCTATGAAGAGCATATTTATGATTATGTTGAGCATGGTGGAACAGGGGAGACAGCCAAACAATTAGGCGTTGATGAGCACCATGTGGTGAAAACCTTAATTTTTGAAGATGAACAAGGAAAACCTCATATTGTGCTGATGCATGGTGATTGTGAAGTATCGACTAAAAATCTGGCCCGTCAAATTAATACGAAAAAAATCCAAGCCGCCGCCGCCACCAATGCCCCTAAACATTCTGGTTATCAGATTGGCGGGACTTCTCCCTTTGGTACACGTAAAAAAATGCCTGTCTGGATAGAAAAGACAATTTTGGATTTAGATAAAATCTATATTAATGGTGGTCGCAGAGGATATATCTTAAGCATGAATCCACAGGTTATTGTGGAGTTGTTGGAGGCTAAGCCTGTCGAGGTAGCAAATCCGCTCTAATATTATATAATAGACCGTTTGATGGTCGCCCATCATAGTAGTGTGTTTGCCTCCCCGTAGTTCAATGGATAGAATAAACCCCTCCTAAGGGTTAGATACAGGTTCGATTCTTGTCGGGGAGGCCAGTTCCCCATTTACAGCATATATTGCCCACCATTCATATTAATATCCTTATGATTGAGAGGGTAAAGTGTCCCACGGATATTGGTTGCCATGTAGTTGTAGATTGAGGTCATGCTTATTTTTGAGTACCAGAGCATAGGCCTTGAGAATTTGCTCCATGGGTAAAAGGTTTTCTAACGTTTGGATAAAGCCAGAGTCATATTTGGCTAAATCAATAACATAATTGACGGTAAATGACTTAGTGCAAACCCCTGTTTCATTGGACTGGCGCAAAGTGTTAGCGATAATATAGTCATTCTTTTTACTATGTGTCCAATGGTGGGCAAGCTGTCGAGCCAAGGTGCGTTTTATGGCAAAACAGTTAGTATCAATATGATATTGATATTGCTGATCGGACTGCATGGATAAAAGTTGTCCATGAATCCGTATATCATAATGAAAAGGGTTAGGTAAGCGATTCTGGTATGGACCGATAGATTCTAAATTGTCAGGACAAGCAAACCAGTCGCGTGTAAGATAAAGATTACGTAAAGCAAAAGCATAACTTGCAGAGGGATTTTGCTGAAGTGCTTTTATGCATTGCTCGACATGGTTTGGGGTATACCAGTTATCATCATCTAAAAAGCACAGCACATCTTCTTTGACAAGGAATGGAGCC
>JAXECN010000047.1:0-3815 GCA_034093535.1 Pelistega sp. | reverse complement strand
TTATATTGGTCGTTTTGCACCCAGTCCTAGTGGACCCTTACATAATGGCTCGCTTGTCGCAGCAATGGCAAGCTATCTTGATGCACGCGCACATCAAGGTCAGTGGCTACTCCGTATCGAAGATATTGATACGCCTCGTGTAGTCGAGGGTGCGGATACCCTGATTATGCAACAACTACAGCAGCTTGGTATGCATTGGGATGGTGACGTTATCTGGCAATCACAACGCCTTGCGCGATATGAAGAAGTCTTTGCACAACTACGCCAACAACAGCTTATTTATGGTTGCGCCTGCACCCGCAAAGAAATCACTGATAGTGCTATTGCGCTCGGTTTACACGCTAATGGTCAATACCCCTATCCTGGGACTTGTCGCCACGGTACTGATAAACCTATGCGTGCTTGGCGCCTAGTCATGCCTGATAAAGTGGTGGACTTTAAAGACCGCTGGTTAGGTCATCAGCAGCAAAACCCGCAACAAGATATTGGCGATATTATTATCAAACGTGCCGATGGCTTGTTTGCCTACCAGCTGGTGGTGGTTATCGATGACGGAGATCAAGGCATTACCGATATTGTACGAGGACAGGACTTATTGGACTCGACTCAGCGCCAACTATGTATTGCTGATTATCTCGGTCTAACACACCCTCGTTATATGCATGTCCCTCTTATCCTCGATGAGCAAGGGCGTAAACTTTCCAAACAAAACCATGCACCAGCCATTAGTATGCATAATGCGCTCCATAGCCTTCAACAAGCTTGGTTGGCACTGGGATTTGATATTTTTCCTTGCTCAACGGTAGAGAGCTTTTGGGCATCCGCGACCGAAAAATGGGCGAAAAGATTCTTGCCCTCACTCTCGTAGTACGAGTACCTCTACCCGTCGTAAAAAGCTTTTATAGACACAAAATCCAACACTAACCACTCACGGTCTGGTGAGTGGCTGTAATTTCTCATCCAATAACTGCTTAAGCAATATCGTCCCATCCTCTGCTCGGCGGAATTCACCATAGCGAGCTTGCTCAAAATAACTCGCCAATCCCTCTGGGAAAAAGTATTGATGGGTACTCAGACGCCATTGCCATTCCCCTCTTTTTGCCTTAATCCAAATAGCATTCGGGCAATCGACACTCGCTTCTTGTATCGCACTCGAATGACAAACCTGCATGACACCCTGCTCATCGGCTTTTAAATACAGATACGCATATCGACTCTCATTGATATCCACATCAACATCATTAAGCAGGGCAAAATTTAACTCCATATAATCGCCTTGCATAATGGATCGCGGATCCAAAGGCGCCAACGCCAGAATAATCGGCTGACCCTCTCGTAAAATGCGCTCATTATTATCTATACTGTAATTGGCAAGCCCTAGCACCCCCACGAGGGTAATGGCGGTCGCTGTTAGCACTCTTTTGCCAGCACCTTGCCATAGACCTAAGCGTGATGACTCAAGCGCAGTACGAGGTTTTGTGAGTGCAAAAATCATCGCCACTATGACTAATAAGACCGTGCCAATACCAAGTAAAAAGTAGGATTTATTCAGTAAACTACTCTCCAAAGAGTAATAAAGCATACTCAACGAGACCAAAATACCCACAATCCCTACCCAAAATAGTCCCTGTTGACACAAGAAATACGCTAATAACAGCATATCCAGACAAAGGATAATCTGTGGATGGTCAATCCATAACCCTCCCAATCCTAATAGCACCAGCACACTTATCCAACGCAGACGAGCAGGGAACTCACTCCTTAGACCATAAGCCAATAAGGCTGGACTCAAAGCAAATAAATAGGCGCTGAATTTTTGCCAAATGAACTGCTGATATAAACCACCAGTCATTTGCACCCACATACTCGCCTCATGAGAAAAGAAGTGAGCTTCATTGGTAGCAACCGTATCTGGCGATACCATACCCATCATTGAGGAGAAAAGAATACCGCTGCCAAATAGATAAATAAACCCACCCCACATCATCGGTGACAGTAAGTCACGTAAGCTGTGCGCTTGCATTGATGGTACGGCTCTTGGCGTTTGTGTCAAGCGATATCCACTCCACAAACTCATCAACGCAACCAAGAAAAACAAAACACTATTGATTACTAAAACACTATGCTCTGCAATATCCTCTTGATCAAAAAAGACATCAAAGATGATTACCATGAGTAAGAACCAAAATGCTGCAAAGCTAAGCATTCGCATTAAAAATGTCTTGATTTGCCAAAATACAAACCCCAACAGCAAAAGTAAACTAAGTTTTTTCACCCACAAACCTTCACCATAAGAGTTGAGTACAAATACATCCAACAACATACACCCCAAACCGCTTAGCATAAGGGCTTGTGCTATGATTTCTTGAGTTTCATTATTCCCTTGGCGAATAGATTCTCGATAGAGACCCCATGCGACACCAGACAACAAGAGTCCCATCGGAAAAACACTATCCTCAGACCCACTCAACAAGACAATCCCAGCAACAACAATCGCCGTCGCTTGCGTGGTCATCAATAATAAGAATAATTGCAATGCCCAATGTAGAGGCTTTTTCGAGACATCCAAGGTCTTGTTTTGCACCAAAACTCCATCATCTTGTTGGATAGATGAATGCGTTAAAGAGCTACGTTTTGACATAAATAAGCGTCGAATAAAAAGTGTCCCGCCTATGCCGATAGCAAATAACCAAAACCCTAAGAACACCAAACCACCCAGATCAAAAAGCAGTTCTAAAAAGTCCTCACCCAGCAGCATGAACACACTATAAATAAAGCTCAATACCGCAAGAACGACAATCACCACATCTCGGATAATCTTGCTATAAAACCATACCCCCACAGTCGATAATGCCAGACCAAATACAGTGATTAATCCCTTGCTATACCATATCGCTTCTGAGATACGACCAGTATTAAATTGTGCTATCTGTAAATACACCAGACTATATGCGACTGCCAACGCACTTAATCTTATCAAAACGCGCCATTGCCGATCATGAAAAAAATCTTTAAACCATTCAGTTGCTATCAATAACACTAAACTGATTCCCAACGCCATCCATGAGATTAGTACGAGATCTAGACCTAATGTCTCTAACCACAGCACCAGACTTAATACCAAGGTACTAAAAAATAACAAAGCACTCGCGATATGCGGCAAGGCTATCAATAAAAACAACTGAAAAAATGTCCACACCGCAAATAACTGCCAGACATCAGCCCCCGTCTGATAAGTCTGCCCTATCAAAGCGAAAAGTCCGCCTATGCCTACTGCCGCCAAGAAAAACCATAAGCGAGAGCCGAGATGGAGCACCTGCTCTTGTCGTCGTCGAGCAAAAGAAAAAAGCCCTGCTAGCACACAAAAGACAAAAATAAACTGTATACCATACAGCTTGGTAAAATGACTAAAGCCATCCCAATTTGCCGCTATCCATGTCACTAAGCCCGAAGAAAAAAGCCCTGCACCGAGCAGAACACCTAAAATCCCCAAATAGAATGCACCACTAGGAAAAAATAAAAATTTTTCGACAGACTTATTTGACATTTTTTATAACCCAATGATTTTTAATAACTTATTAATATAAAAACAAGCACCATAAGCCTCTTTTATACGAAAAAGGCATCCGCTTAATTGTAGAAATAATGAATTTTTACTTGCAAAAAGTAATTTCCCTCTCGTATTATCCCAGAAAATACACTTTTATTTGATTTCTTATCATCCGCATATCAGGAAATATAATGACAAAAACACTAATTATTGCTGAAAAACCTTCTGTCGCACAGGATTTATCCCGCGCACTAGGTGGCTTTGA
>JAXECN010000046.1:0-13951 GCA_034093535.1 Pelistega sp. | reverse complement strand
CCTCTCCAATGATGAAGAGATTATAAAAGATTTCGCCACTAGCACGAAGTGCTAGTGGCAAAATAATTTATAGATTTATAGCCCAAATGAGCAGCGAAGATTTCGCCGCTGGTACGTAAGTAACAGCGGCAAAATAAGATTCATAAGCAATAGATATTTCGCTGTTTGAGCGTCAGCGAAAACTACTGCGCTTTACCCGAGAAATCACGAGGACGTAAGACATCAGGTTTCAAGAAGTCTTTACCACCAGTATTTGAATGGTCGCCTAGGATTTTGCCATTCACCTCAGTACCATAGAGTGACTCTTTATAGAATGTCTTCTCGTACTTAGCACGAGTTTCTTTAATATCACCGGTATAACGAGGGTCTTGTGGACGCTCTTGTGAGCTAATAAACTGACTAATATCCCAAGCCTCTTGGTCTGATAACACTGGTGCTTGACCCAATGGCATATTGTATTTAATAAACGCTGCCATCGTGAAGATACGAGAAGCACCCGCTCCCCAGTTAAATGAGTTGTCGCCCCATAAAGCCGGGAATTGTACCTTGCCATCTTGGACTAAACCACCACCATCTTCAGCATGACAAGCCGCACAGTTTTTAGCATAGAGGTCTTTGCCGCGTGCATAATCCGGTTTTAATTCTGGATTAGCCAAGCGAGGATAACCACGACCATAAATCTTCACGCCGGGGTACATCGGTACACCTTTTGCTTGCCATTGGTGGTACGCCGCTAAAGCTAACATATCGTCACTGCCATACTCTGGTGGTTTACCATTCATCGAATAGCTAAAGCAACCCGCAATACGCTCTTCTAGATTGTTTACATGACCATTTTTGCCACGGAAATCAGGTAAAGTCACCGCCGCCGGCCAGATTGGACCCGCAAATGGACGACGCCCCTCACCCATATGACAGCTCACACAGTTCATATTGTTAAAGACATTTTTACCGCGTAACTGTTGGGTATTCATAAATAGGTCATAACCACGACGGATAGTTTCTTTTAACTTAGGATGCATATCTGATGCTTCTAAGTCATCCATAGTCGGTGGAATATGCACAAACTCATCATCTTTAGGTTCTGGCAGATTAGGCAACATCGTGCGTAAGGTCTCACGCTCTTCTGCAGTGAGGTCTTTACCCATTTTTGAGATTTGTACCGCTTGTGCATTAAATGCCCATACACTGGCAAGTACTGCTGCCAATACTGATACTTTATTTAACATCATCTCTCCCTCCTTATTTCACTGCAGGTTGTGCCGCAAACCAAGCGGATAACGCTTTAATCTCGTTTTCGTTTAGACGATCAGCGATAGGTTTCATCAAACCTAATAAATCGTTTTTACGCGTGCCTTTTTTCCAAGCCAATAATTGTTGCTCAGTATATTCAGCAGGCTGACCATTTAAGTTCGGGAAATTTGCACCAACACCGCGAGCCTCTGTACCGTGACAAGACGCACAGGCAGGAATAAAGCGATCCCAATCACCTAATTTAACGAGACGCTCACCGAGTTTCATTACGTCTTCTGCGGCAGGCTCAGCCTTGTCATGTACGACTGGCAAGCTCGCAAAATAATTAGCGACATCGCGCATTTGCTCATCATTAAGCATAGTTGCCATAGGTTTCATCGAAGCATTATCACGAGCACCTGATTTATAATCTTGCAACTGCTTCACAAAATACACAGGGTCTAGACCCGTAATACGAGGTCTCGCCTCGACATTAGGGACAACAGAGCCACGACCGTCAGGCATATGACAGGCAGCACAGACCATAGCGGCTTTTTTACCACGCTCAATCGATTGTGCATCTTGTGCATGTGCACCGATTGGCAAAAGCAAGGCAGCAAGTGCCGTTAAAGAAAGCAATCGTTTCATATTTCCTCCCAAATAATTACCGTTGCTTAAAAGAAATATCCCTTTAAATTTGAAGCTTATTGTTTTTAGAATTGAAAAATATTGTTATAACTTAAAACTATTTGCTTATAATTTTTACATATTATCACAAATTTTGTTTCAATATAATTAAAATTTATATTCTTTAAGTACTTTATGCTTAAAATAATTAATAAACCCACGCCCTGACTTTTATATAAAGCACAATAAGGGTTTGACTATTCACTTTGGCATAATACGCACACTTAACCGCTAAAATATTGTTTTATATAGGATTTAAACGATTTTTAGCGTAAAATACTGGGATTAAAAAATAGGTTGAGGACTTTAGACTTTATGATTACGCTTTATCACGTCAATGCACCTGGTGCACATCGTACAGTATGGTTATTAGAAGAGTTACAACTCGCTTACAGTATCAGTGCGACCACATTAGATAATACTGCACACCCTCTAGCGGCTCCCTGTACTATTTGTCTAAAAGACGATGAGCAAATTATTGTCGGTTCTTATGCTATTGCCGAATACCTATTAAACAAATATGATCGCAAGGGACTACGTCCTCCGCTGACCTCGCCTGCGTATACCCAACATCAACAATGGGTTACACACACCGAGACATTATTAACACCGCTTGTGCAGAAATTGCTTGCTGGTGAGAAACTTGCCAATACGCGCGTGCCTTTCTTTGCCCGCTCTATTTTGAAAAAAGTGATTAACACTACAGTGGTACAGACAACTGAGAGCACTCTTCAAGAGCAATGTTCAGCGATTGAAAACGCCCTCTCTCAACAAGGATGGATTTGCGATAGTTACTTTAGCCTTGCTGATATTCAACTCAGCTATGTTCTGGAAAATGTATTGTCTAAAGGCTTAGTCGCTAAAGACAGTCACCCGAATATTTATTATTTTATGGAAGCCATCCAAGCTCGCCCTGCTTACAAAGCAGCACAGGATAAACTCTCTGCTGTGCCAAGCGAGCCTGTTCAAGAAGAAACTATTGAGTTTTCCGAAGAGCCATAAACGCCTTCATCTTTTCCAGTGACTTCACGCCCGGGGTATCTTCGATGCCGCTGCTTAAGTCGATAAAAGGATATTTCCCTAAGACTTCAGCGACATTGTCCGCTCGGATACCCCCTGCAATAATATAGCGGTCTGGCTCAATAGCCAATCTCTCGATAAGACTCAGGTCAAAGCGAATACCCGAACCACCATAATGGGCACTACTATAAGCGTCAAAGAGAAATTTCTGAGCATGAGGGTATTGCGCGAGATACGCATTTAAGCCTGCTTTATCCGCTAATCCCGGCGCACCTACTCGCACAGCTCGCCAATAAGGGTAATCAAACTGCTCACAGAACTCACCGCTCTCATCCCCATGAAACTGGATAACATCTGGTCGTAGCTCCTGAATAACTGCTTGCACCTCTTCTACACTCGGATTAACCAACAGTACTACCAACTGCATCGGTGCTTGCACATAAGGACGCAGAGCCTTTGCCTCCTCTAGGCTCAAAGCACGCTTACTCGCAGGATAGAGAACAAAACCAATTGCCTCAACCCCTAAAGCATACGCCAACTCAATTTCTTCACGACGGCGTAAACCGCACATTTTCACTTTGGTATTCATCTTATCATTCATTATTCATATCCCTAATACCTTATATCACCGCCCTGAAGGATAGTGTTTTACAGTACGAGTGGATAAAAGCCATCAAAAAGGCGGACATCGCTGCCCGCCTCTTCATTATACGTCAGAACCCCATCTACGCTTAGTAGAATGCTGGGGCTTCCTCTTCATTTGAATCACCACCAAAGCCACCACCGGCATCAATCACAATGGTGCTTGGGTCCACCGCGGGTGCTGTGCCCTTATAGTGAGTAACCACTGATGGGAATGCCATCACGATACCCACCATAATCAACTGGATGACGATGAATGGGATAGAACCACGGTAGATATCGCCAGTGCTAACCGCTGGAATAATCTGACCAGTGACTTTATCTTTGTAGTCTTCTTTAGGCGCGACTGAACGCAAGAAGAATAAAGCAAAGCCAAATGGTGGGTGCATAAATGATGTCTGCATATTAACCGCTAACAACACACCGAACCAAATCAAGTCGATACCCATCTTCTCCGCTACTGGTGCTAACAGCGGCACGATAATAAAGGCTAACTCAAAGAAGTCTAAGAAGAATGCCAATAAGAAAGTCGCAATACTCACCACGATTAAGAAGCCAGTCTCACCACCCGGTAATGAGGCAAACAAGCCCTCAACCCAATGCTGACCACCAAAACCGGTAAAGGTTAAGGTAAAGATGGTCGAACCCACGAGGATGAAAATCACAAAGCTGGTTAACTTAGTGGTGGTCTCCATCGCTTGCTTTAATAAAGTGAGGTTCAAGCGACCACGCAATAAGGCTAATAAAATCGCCCCAACAGCACCCATCGCACCACCCTCAGTCGGTGTCGCTACACCGATGAAAATCGTCCCTAATACTAAGAAGATTAAGAATAATGGTGGAATCATCACGAAGACCACACGCTCAGCAATTTTTGAGAGTAAACCGAGTTTGAGGACTTTATTCAAGACAGCCGCGATAAATGCCACAGTACCCCAGATAAGTAATGACACGACGACACGCTCATCTACTGGTGCAGTGTCAGAGAGGACATAACCGAGGACAAAGTAAGCCACTACGGCTGCCAATACTGTCAAGACAAGTAATGACTTCAAGCCTGAAGCGCCATTTGCCTCACGATAGATACGGTCTTGCTCTGGGATAGCCGGTGCTGACTTCGGCTTAAGCAATGACATAATCATAATGTAGAAGATATATGCACCTGTCAACATCAAGCCGGGTAACATCGCACCACGGTACATATCACCGATAGAACGACCTACTTGGTCAGCCAAAATAATTAAAACAATCGAAGGGGGAATAATCTGCGATAAGGTTCCTGATGCTGCAATCACCCCCGTCGCCAGACGACGATCATAACCATAGCGCAACATAATCGGCAATGAAATCAAACCCATTGAAATCACCGATGCGGATACCACACCTGTCGTCGCCGCTAACATCGCACCCACAAACACTACCGCATACGCTAGACCACCGCGAATAGGACCAAACAGCTGACCAATTGTCTCTAATAAGTCCTCTGCCATACCTGATCGCTCAAGAATTAAGCCCATCAAGGTAAAGAACGGTACAGCAAGTAACGAGTCATTTTGGACAATACCAAAGACACGCTCTGGCAATGCCTGTAAGAACTGGAATGGAAACTCACCTAAATAAATCCCCAAGACCGTATAAAGAATACCATTTGCCGCTAATGAAAACGCCACTGGGAAACCCAATAGCAAGAAACAGATTAATGTCGTAAACATAATCGGCGGCATATTTGCAATTAAAAATTCCATCGTCACTCACCTATGATGATTTAGCCGCTTCACGAGAAGCGATTTCTTGTGCAAGCAACTCTTCTGCCGTTACCTCACCCTCTTTTTGACGTAGAGGATTAGGACCATGCCCCGTGAGGAAAGCCACACATTTAATTAAATGAGAAACCCCTGCCAGTGATAATAATAAAAAGCCAACAGGAATGAGTAATTTAACAGGCCAACGCACTAAACCACCGGTGTTTGACGATTGTTCATTGGTCACAAAAGACAGCTCAAAAAAAGGCACTGCCAAATACGCAATCAGCAAACAAGCTGGTAACATAAAGAACAATACCCCAATAACATCGATAATCACTTGCGTACGTTCTGATAGACGCTGATTGATAATATCGACACGAACGTGTTCATTTTTGAGAAAAGTATAACCGGCGGCTAATAAGAAAATCGCACCGAATAAATACCATTGAATTTCCAGCCAAGCATTAGAGCTGATATGGAAAGTCTTACGTACAATCGCATTACCTGCACTGATGACGACTACGATAAGCGTAATCCATGTCACCAGCTTACCAACAGAACTGATAAGTGCATCGATTGCTTTTGAAATAGAAAGCAGAAATTTCATAAAAATCTCAAAAGGTTAAGTAACGATGAGAAGTGGGGGCTATTATAACGAACTTGTAGATTACACCATGTCTATTTTTTACACACTATGAAAAACCCTTAAAAAAACGCTTAGAGTGCCTGTAAAAGGCTCTTAAAAGGCATTTGCATATCGAACTTTATCTGGTTGGTCAATCCTACTTCTTTCGGATAATCAACGTCCACCAGATACAAACCATCTGCCATAAATGTCGGTGCAGCAAATCGTCGATCACGCTGTTCCAATAAGGTTTTTATCCAGCTAGGCTCAAAACGTCCTTTACCGATATACACTAAAGCACCCACTAAATTGCGTACCATATGGTGTAAAAAGGCATTGGCTTTTAAGGTAAAAATCAAGAAAACACCCTCTTGTTCAATAGAGAGTTGCTCCATCGTACGAATAGGACTAGCCGCTTGGCAAATCGATGAGCGAAAAGCACTAAAATCATGTGTGCCAATAAGATATTGGGCAGCCTCTTGCATTGCCGTTAGATTCAATGAGTGAAAATCCCAGCCAGCACGCCCTACCCAGCTAGGAGCCAGATTAGGCTCATTACGAATGATATACACATAAGTGCGTGCTGTCGCACTAAAACGCGCATGAAAGTCAGCCGAAACCTCTTGCGCCCAACGCACACGGATACTCTCAGGCAATAAGGCATTGACCCCTCTTACCCAAGAAATTAACTTGCGTTCTGCTTGCGTATCAAAATGCACCACCTGTGCTAAACCATGGACTCCTGTATCTGTGCGCCCCGCACAAATCGTACTAATAGGCTCAGCCGTAAATTGACTCAACGCAGCCTCTAAGTAATCCTGAACCGTATTACCATTAGGCTGCGTCTGCCAACCATTAAAGCATCGCCCATCATAGGCGATGCCTAATGCCATTCGTTTAGGTGATGTTGTCACAGCTTATAGCTCACCAATCGCAATACGTAACATACGGCGTAATGGCTCTGCTGCACCCCATAGAAGTTGGTCACCTACCGTGAACGCACTAATAAAGTCACCACCCATATTGAGCTTACGTACACGACCGACTGGAATATTCAACGTACCAGAAATCGCCACAGGTGTGAGTTCATTCATCGAGTTCTCACGCGTATTGGGTACAAAACGTGCCCAGTCTGTACTTGACTTAATCATATCTTCCACTTCATCTAATGGAATATCACGTTTTAATTTAATCGTGAGTGCTTGACTATGAGAGCGCATGGCACCAATACGCACACAAAGACCATCAATCGGCACGATAGGTAAATCAAAGCCTTCACCACGTCCCAGAATCTTATTCGTTTCCGCTTGTGCTTTCCACTCTTCGCGTGATTGACCATTAGCTAGGTCTTTGTCAATCCAAGGGATTAAGTTACCTGCTAATGGCACACCAAAATTATCACGAGGCAAATTCGCATCATGCTGTTTAGCTAAGACTTTGCGGTCAATCTCAAGGATAGCTGAGGCAGGGTCTGCTAATAAATCACCGACCTCACCATTTAAAATACCAAATTGCGTTAATAACTCACGCATATGCTTAGCACCGCCACCAGAAGCCGCTTGATACGTCATTGAAGTCATCCACTCTACCGCATCTTCACGGAATAGACCCGCTAGACCCATCAACATACAACTGACCGTACAGTTACCGCCGATATAGTCCTTAACCCCTTTTGCCATTGCCGCGTCAATCACATGACGGTTCACTGGGTCTAACACAATCACGGCATCGTCTTTCATACGGAGTGTTGATGCCGCATCAATCCAGATACCATTCCAACCTGCTGCACGTAGTTTAGGATAAACCTCTGAGGTGTAATCACCGCCTTGTGCCGTCAAGATGATGGGCAGTTTTTTCAACGCCTCAATATCAAACGCATCTTGCAATGGACCTGCACCCTCTGCCCAGCTTGGTGCTGCACCACCCGCATTGCTGGTCGAGAAAAATACTGGGTTAATCAGTTTAAAGTCGCCCTCATCACGCATACGCTGCATCAGAACCGAGCCGACCATACCACGCCAACCAACAATACCTACTGACTGTGTCATTTTATATACCACTTAAAAAATAAAAAAACCAAAAAGCCTCTTTGAAACATAAGAGGCACTTATTATTACCTAAATCTGCTATGAAGACGTCAATGCAGCAATCACCGCATCACCCATTTCAACCGTACCCACCTTAGTCGTACCCTCTTCATAAATATCAGCCGTACGCAACCCTTGCTCGAGTACTTTAGCTACCGCACGTTCAATATTCTGAGCGGCTGCTTCATGATTAAATGAGTAACGCAACATCATCGCTGCGGATAAAATCGTTGCTAATGGGTTAGCGATATTCTTACCCGCAATATCAGGGGCAGAGCCATGACTAGGCTCATAAAGCCCTTGATTGCTAGCATTTAAAGAGGCTGATGGCAACATACCAATCGAACCTGTCAACATCGCCGCTTCATCGGATAAAATATCGCCGAATAAGTTACCTGTCACCACCACATCGAGCTCTTTAGGGGCACGCACTAACTGCATTGCCGCATTATCAATATACATATGGCTTAAGGCAACATCTGGATATTCCTTGCTCACATCAATCATGATGTCACGCCAGAATTGTGAGGTTTCGAGTACATTGGCCTTATCCACTGAGCAAAGCTTTTTCTGACGCTTTTGTGCTGCTTGGAAAGCAATATGGGCAATACGACGCACCTCTGTCTCGGCATAACGCATCGTATCAAAACCCTCACGCTCCCCTTTGAAAGCACCGTCTTCTGCAGTACGAACACCACGTGGTGTACCAAAATAAATATCGCCCGTCAATTCACGCACAATCAGTAAATTAAGACCCGATACAACCTCTGGTTTCAGCGTAGACGCATTGGCCAATTGTGGATATAACACCGCTGGTCGCAAATTGGCAAAAAGACCTAAGTTCTTACGTAAGCCCAAAATCGCCTGTTCTGGACGGAACTCACGTGGCAAGGTATCGTATTTCCAATCCCCTACCGCACCAAACAATACCGCTTGTGCTTTTTTCGCCAAATTTAACGTACTTTCAGGTAGCGGGTGACCAAATTGATCATAAGCACGACCACCCACATCCGCACGCTCTAGCTGTAAATCTAACTTAAGCGCCGCTAAAACACGCACTGCTTGCTCAACAATTTCCTCACCGATACCATCACCGGGTAATACTGCAACGAGATTTGACATAATAATCCTTTAAGCGACCAACCAAGGCATTTTCGCTAAACGCGCTTCCTCAAATGCCTTAATCTTATCAGCCTGACGTAAAGTCAAACCAATATCATCAAAACCATTTAATAAACAATAACGACGGAAAGGCTCTACCTCAAAAGAGATTTCACGACCCGTAGGTGTAATAATAACTTGTTTTTCTAAATCAATGGTTAAAGCATAGCCTTCTGTCGCATTCACTTCCTCAAATAACTCAGAAACTGTTTCTTCGGATAGACGAATAGGCAATAAACCATTCTTAAAACTATTATTAAAGAAAATATCCGCAAACGATGGCGCAATAATCACCTTAAAACCATATTGATCTAATGCCCAAGGCGCATGCTCACGGCTTGAACCACACCCAAAATTTTTACGTGCTAAGAGTACTGATGCCCCTTGATAACGAGGCTTATTTAGCACAAAATCAGGATTTAAAGGACGTTTGCTATTATCCATACCTGGCTCACCATGGTCTAAATAACGCAGTTCATCAAAAAGATTAGGACCAAACCCTGTCCGTTTAATCGACTTTAAAAACTGCTTAGGAATGATTAAGTCCGTATCCACATTCTCACGGTCTAATGGGGCAACCAAACCCTTATGTACTGTAAATGCTTGCATATCTTTGCTCCCTTAACCTTA
Source organism: Pelistega sp. (assembly GCA_034093535.1). Taxonomy (GTDB): domain Bacteria; phylum Pseudomonadota; class Gammaproteobacteria; order Burkholderiales; family Burkholderiaceae_B; genus Taylorella. The sequence goes on along the minus strand of JAXECN010000046.1, from coordinate 4,121 downwards.
GAAATTTCTCACATCCACAAAATGACCCGCAATCGCAGCTGCCGCTGCCATCGCAGGACTGACTAAATGCGTGCGTCCCCCCTGACCTTGGCGACCTTCAAAGTTACGGTTTGACGTCGATGCACAGCGCTCACCCGGCTCTAGACGATCGGCATTCATCGCTAAACACATCGAACACCCTGGTTCACGCCACTCAAAACCAGCCTCTAAGAAAACCTTATCTAATCCCTCTTCTTCGGCTTGCAATTTCACCAAACCTGAACCCGGTACAACCATCGCTTGTTTAACATTAGCGGCGACTTTACGGCCTTTAATCACTGAGGCTGCCGAACGCAAATCCTCGATACGAGAGTTGGTACAAGAACCAATAAAGACACGGTCAATTTGAATATCCTTAATCGGTGTATCCGCTGCCAAGCCCATATACTCCAACGCACGCTCCATACCGCTACGCTTCACCGCATCACTCTCATCAGCAGGATTAGGCACTGAATCCTCAATGCTTAACACCATCTCTGGTGAAGTTCCCCACGTCACTTGAGGTTTAATATCCGCTGCATTGATTTCAACTACCGTATCAAACTGTGCGCCTTCATCAGAGTGCAAAGTATTCCAATACTCTACCGCTTGCGCCCATTTCTCTCCTTTAGGAGCATAAGGACGACCTTTAAAATACTCGATAGTTTTTTCATCAACAGCAACCAATCCAGAACGCGCGCCTGCCTCAATCGCCATATTACAGATAGTCAAACGACCTTCCATCGATAATTCACGGATAGTGCTACCGGCAAACTCAATTGCATAACCCGTACCCCCTGCTGTACCGATGACACCGATAATGTGTAATACCACGTCTTTTGCCGTACAGCCAACTGGTAAAGCACCTTCGACCTTAATGAGCATATTTTTATTCTTTTTCATCAATAAGGTCTGTGTGGCTAAGACATGCTCCACCTCTGAAGTACCGATACCAAAAGCCAGCGCACCGATAGCCCCATGCGTACTCGTATGAGAGTCACCGCATACTACCGTCATGCCCGGTAGCGTCGCCCCTTGTTCAGGTCCCACCACATGTACAATCCCTTGACGAACATCATCCATACGGAATTCAGTAATGCCATAAGTCGCACAGTTTTTATCTAAAGTATCCACTTGAAGCTTAGAGATAGGATCGGCAATCCCCTTAGCACGGTCGGTCGTCGGGACATTATGATCGGCTACGGCTAAGTTAGCACTCAAACGCCATGGCTGACGATTCGCCATCGCTAAGCCTTCAAACGCCTGAGGACTGGTCACCTCATGCAATAACTGGCGGTCGATATAGATTAAACAGGTACCGTCTTCCTCTTGGCTCACCACATGAGCATCCCAAAGTTTGTCATAAAGCGTTTTTGCCATCTCATTCTCCATCGTCAACTAAGGCAAATAAAATTCTATGAATACTATTATGTCTAACATTAAAAATTTAACAAGCCTATTAATTATACTAGTACTTATACTACTATCTTAATAAGACTAATTTATCCTACTTAGCAAAATTATAATGCTTTGTTTTATAAAGCATTTTCCTAAAAAAGAAAAAGCTAGGATGCCACTACGGATATCCTAGCTTTATTCGTACTGCTATACTGTGTTTACCTAACAAGGTGCGGACACACCCTGCTGGGTAGGTTACCGCCACCGACCTAAGTCGAAGTGGTGGCCATCCTAGGAGACGATAATGTGGCTTAAGTTCATAATTATCATCATCTTAGTGCTATTACTAAGCAACAACGCTTATTAATCACTAAGCACCTAAAGCAATCGGACTTGCCAAGGTGAGCGGTAGGGAAACCACCGCTATTTCTCCTGAACACATTCTACTCTGATTCCCCTCTTTGCGCAAGATTTTCACTCATCACTATCTCCCTGAGATAAATCAAATAAGTCTTTATATGAATCCAATAAGCCTTTTCTACCAAGACAATTTTATCCCAGTCTCAATCTTCTAATCTTTTGTTTTATAAAGCATTTTCCTAAAAAAGAAAAAGCTAGGATGCCACTACGGATATCCTAGCTTTAATTGTACTGCTATACTGTGTTTACCTAACAGGGTGCGCCAACACCCTGCTGGGTAGGTTACCGCCACCGACCTAAGTCGAAGTGGTGGCCATCCTAGGAGACGATAATGACCACTAAACTCATTATTATCATCATCTTAGTGCTATTACTAAGCAACAACGCTTATTAATCACTAAGCACCTAAAGCAACCCAACTTGCCAAGGTGAGCGGTAGGGAAACCACCGCCATCTCTCCTAAACACATTCTACCACCAATTCACACCATATCGCAAGATAAAGAAAAAGCTAGGGTATTCTGATGAACACCCTAGCTTTGCGCTTTACTTATATGGCGATACTACAATTACCATTGATAACCGTAAGCTGCACCTACCATAGTAGAACGACCACCTGCGCCACTATTGACACCTGTTGAACCGCTCACTTTGATAATGTGTTTACCATTATCAGACAGACGAGAGTAACCAATCGCTGCCGCTTGCTGGCCACGATAACGCGTTGTCGCTACTGCCACAAGTGATTTACCTGGTAAATGTGGTTGTGGAAGCATACCCATCGCACCTGCAATTGCCGCACCACGGTCTGCTTGCTTACCAATTTGCTCAACACGTCCAGCTACTTGATTAACTTGGTTATTGATATTGCTACCTAAAGCATATAATTGGCTACCATTAATCGCATCTGTACTTGTTGGTGTAATCGCACCATTAGCAACATTCGTAATTTGGTTACCACCAACGCTTAATGCCGGTGTCGCTGTACCATCAACCAACTGACCTGCAGAGTTATAGTTACCACCTGCTACTGTTGTTAAAGTTGTGCTTGGTGCACTTGGATTAGCCACATTACCAATAGTCACCGTATCTGCGTTAACTTTTGGTGTGGTCACAGAGTTACCTACTTTAACATCATTCGCTAAATTGTAAACCACGTCATTACTGTCAGCTGACTTAGAAATCACGATGTTACCATCGGTATTTTTCATATCAACTGTTTCACCAGGATTGACTAATGAGCCGTTCGCTCCTTGAGCCGTTAAGGTAAAGCCAGAACCGTTGATTGCATTAGCAATATCACCGGCTGTTGCCATCGCATTAGGATTCGCTGGTGTGTTTACCGCACCTGTGCTGTTATTAACGGTCAATGGTGTTGTAATCACTTTTAAAGCCCCTTCTGTTAATGTTGGGTCTTTAGCCACATCTTCAGCCGTTACTTTACCAATGGTCTGACCATCTGTATTGACTGTGATTTCATACACATTTGTATTGGTCTCATTTGGTGCTACTGTCACAGAACCGTCACCGTTGATAACTTGTGTTGTTGAGTTAGCAAGCGTATCTTTTAACTGTTGCACATTTACCGCATCCGTCGCATTCACGCCCGGCGCCACATTAGTAATGGTTAGATTACCCGCGTTGATACCTGTTACATTATTAATCGTCACAGGACCTACGTTAATGTTAGACGCATTCACATTATTGAATGTCACATTTTCGTTAGTCGCGATAGTGTAATTTAGACCCTCTTTGGTGATGTTCATATTATTACCCGCGATGAACGTTACTGTATCACCAGGATTCACTAACTTATCACCACCTTTATCTGTTGATACACCTGTACCTGTTTTATTAACCGCTGCTGTCCAACCTGAGTTATTGACGGCAGTCGCAATATCACCGGCTGTAGCTGTCGCATTAGGATTCGCTGGCGTATCCACTTTACCTGTTGTGGCATTGGTTGTTAATGGTGTTGTTACTACATCAATCTTGATATCACCTGTAGTAGGATCTACCGTGACGTTAGTAGTATTCGTATTCACAAAGTTAATATCACCATCTGCATTGGCTGTTACGCTTGGCTTAGTCGCCGTTGCTGTTAATTTACCATCAACAATCTTAATAGTACTATCATCCACAGCTACATCAACTTTAACTTCACTTGCCGTGCCTGCTGCATCTGGTGTTATCGTCACAACAGTAGCAGCACCGTTAATAAAGTTAACCTTATCACCTGGTTTTACGACATCAGCATCCGTACCATTACCTTGTAATGTCCATCCC
>JAXECN010000045.1:0-16094 GCA_034093535.1 Pelistega sp. | reverse complement strand
TTGTTAAGCGCATCTTGGAAATCATTGGCAATCATACGGCGAATACGTTGAGCCTGTAGATAATAGGCATCGTAGTAGCCTTGAGAGAGCACATAAGTACCAATCATAATACGGCGTTGCACTTCAGCTCCAAAACCTTCGGCACGGGAGCGGCTCATCATTTGTTCTAAACCAACATATTCTTTACTACGGTGACCATAGCGTACCCCGTCATAGCGAGAAAGGTTGCTAGATGCTTCTGCTGGAGCGATAACATAGTATGCAGGAATAGCTAAGGCTGTGCGAGGTAGTGAAATATCTACACGTTCAGCGCCTAGCGCAACAAATTGCGCAATAGCTTGTTCGACAGCATTTTTCACTTCAGTGCTGATGCCTTCAGCAAAGTATTCTTGAGGAACACCAATGCGTAAGCCTTTGAGTGGCGTGCTGCCGTTAGCTTGAAATTGAGCGACTTCAGAATGAAATGCTTGTTTTACACGACCTTGTGCATTATTGATGCCGTCACAGCTCATCACACTGGTAGAGTCACGTTCGTCAAAGCCACTCATTACATCGAGAAGTTCGACTAAGTCACGTGCGTTGCGCGCAAGAGGGCCTGCTTGATCTAAGCTCGAGGCAAAGGCAATCATACCAAAGCGCGAAACCGTGCCATACGTTGGTTTAATACCCGATACCCCACATAATGCTGCAGGTTGACGTACTGAACCACCTGTATCTGTACCTGTTGTGGCTAGGACAATCCCTGCTGCCACAGCAGCGGCAGAACCACCTGATGAACCACCCGGTACTGCCTGTTCATCCCAAGGGTTTAAACAAGCACCAAAGGCAGAGTTCTCATTGCCTGAACCCATAGCGTATTCATCACAGTTTAGTTTGCCAATATTGACGCAACCAGCTTGTGCTAAACGCTCAACAACAGTAGCGTCAAAAGGACTGGTATAGTTGGCAAGCATTTTACTGGCAGCTGTCGTGCGCCAACCTTTAGTCACAAAGACGTCTTTGTGAGCAATTGGCAAGCCTGTGAGGACGGTTTGCTGACCTTTAGCAATTATCTCGTCAGCAAGGCGTGCTTGCGCTAAGGTTAATTCTGGGTCAATGTGTAGAAAAGCATTTAAGCGAGAGAGTTTGTCCGCTTTGTTTAGGGACTCTTGGGCGAGCTCAACAGCACTGACTTGTTTGTTGTCTAGTGCAGAGCGTACTTCTTGGATAGTATTAAAAGACATAATTACTCAATAACTTTAGGTACTAAGAACAGCCCTTCAGATTCAGCAGGGGTGTTAGACATTAATGAAGCACGAGTCTCCTCAGACGGTGTTTCAGTGACGACATCTTCGCGTAAGCGTAGGCTAATTTCTTCGTGTACTGATAGCGGGTGTGCTAAAGGCTGCACGCCAGAAGTATCGACAGATTGCAACTGTTCGATAAGTCCAAGCATGCTGTTGAGTTCATTTAGTGCAGTCGCTTGTTCTTGTTCGTCAAGTTCAAGACGAGCAAGACGGGCGATGCGACTAACATCAGCTGGAGTAAGAGACATAGGTGTAAGAAAAAAACGAATAAATGTAAAAAAAGGAAATTTCCATCAAAAGCGTATATATTGATACGCTAAAAATGCTAAACTTGCCGGATATGTTTCATTATAAGTTAATATTAAGAGTTATCCAATTCATAACCCTTTAATAAGAAACTCTTTTTGCTCACCTCTCTACTTAGATAGTAAAAAATGTTCGGATTTTTGAGAAATTATTTATCTACCGATATGGCGATCGACCTCGGTACAGCGAATACCTTAATTTATGTTCGTGGTAAGGGTATTGTTTTAGACGAACCTTCAGTAGTGGCGATTCGTCACGACGGCGGACAGGGTCGTAAGGTTATTCAAGCTGTTGGTCATGCAGCAAAGCAGATGTTAGGTCGTGTACCTGGCAATATTGACGCTATTCGCCCGATGAAAGACGGTGTGATTGCTGACTTCTCGGTGACTGAACAGATGATTAAACAATTCATCCGTATTGTGAATCCGCGCAGCTTCTTTTCACCAAGTCCTCGCATTATCGTGTGTGTACCATGTGGTTCAACACAAGTAGAGCGTCGTGCTATTCGTGAGGCAGCGTTAGGAGCAGGTGCTAGCCAAGTTCACCTCATTGAGGAACCGATGGCAGCGGCAATCGGTGCGGGTCTAAACGTCTCTGACGCGAGTGGCTCTATGGTGGTTGATATTGGTGGTGGTACAACAGAGGTAGCGATTATTTCTCTAGGCGGTATGGTCTATAAAGGCTCTGTCCGTGTCGGTGGTGATAAGTTTGACGAGGCTATCGTGAACTATATCCGTCGTCATCATGGTATGCTGATTGGTGATCAGACAGCTGAGTACATCAAAAAAGAAATTGGTTCTGCTTTCCCAGGTAGTGAAGTACGTGAGATTGAGGTAAAAGGTCGTAATCTTTCTGAGGGTGTGCCTCGTAGCTTTACGGTGACTTCAAATGAAATTCTAGAGTCACTGACTGACCCACTTAATCAAATTGTATCAGCGGTCAAAATTGCACTTGAACAGACCCCGCCAGAATTGGGTGCGGACATCACTGAAAAAGGTATTGCCTTAACAGGTGGTGGTGCATTATTACGTGATTTAGATCGTCTTTTACAAGAAGAAACTGGTCTGCCAGTGATGGTGGCTGAGGATCCGCTCACATGTGTGGTACGTGGATGTGGCGAGGCACTAGAGCATTTAGAGTTATTAGGACCAGTATTCATTAACGAATAATTTATCCTAGGCAGCAGGGATAGTTTAGGCTATCCCTTTTCTAACATCTCATCAAACGTCAGTCGGGCTTTTGCCCGACATTGTATTTAGGATACTCGCAAATGCAGCAAGAGAAATCCTTACGCTTATTTAAAAGAGGACAGGTCTCAGGGGTAGGGCTTGTCTTCTGGGCGGTGCTTTGTATCGTCTTGATGGTTGTTGACTCTCAAACTCAAGTGTTGGCACCTGTGCGTCAGGCTGCCTCAACGATCATTACTCCTCTGCAAAAAGCAGCGCTTTGGCCACGTGATGTGGTGGTACAGATTTCTAATTGGTCTAATGCCGTTGAGTTGGCTAAGATTCAAACAGAAGAAGCGCAGCGACAACGCATAGGTTTAACTCAGCTCAATGTACAAGCTTCACAGATGGCTGCGGAGAATGCCCAGTTACGCCGTCTATTAGGTATTAAGAATTCTGTGACTATCCCGTCAGTTGCGGTAGAAATTCTCTACACGGCGGCTAATCCTTTACACCAAACCCTTGTGCTAACTAAAGGTGCCAATGATGGTATCGCTCCCGGTATGCCTCTTATCGGCGAGGGTGGTATTGTTGGACAGATTCAACGTGTCACTGCCTCAACAGCAGAAGCTGCATTGATTACGGATGAGCGTATCACTATGCCGGCGATTGTCTTACGTAATGGCTTGCGCGTAGTGGTGTATGGTAGTGGTCGACCAGGACGTGTAGAGGTGCGTTATCTCGCTTTGGGTGCGGATATCCAAGAGGGCGATCAACTTGTTACAAGTGGTATCGGAGGCGTTTATCCTGCTGGTCTTGCGATAGGAAGAGTGAGTAAAATAGAGAATAACTCTGCACAAGGCTTTGTTAGTGCATTAGTAGAACCTTCTGCACATCCAGAACGTTACTTGCATTTTTTGGTGCTACTCACCGAAGCCACTAATCCACAGTCTGATGCTGAGTTGGAGACAAATCAATGACCAAGAATAAGAATATTCGTTCTTTACAACCCTTGGATGCTGGAGATGATGTTTTCCAACCCTCTACGGTTTTTGTATGGATAAGCATTTTCTTGGTATTTATGGCATCGCTCTTGCCATGGCGTAATTGGTCAGGGTCGCCTGATATTTTATTGGTGGTATTGGCATTCTGGTGTGCACATAGTGCTAGAGGTGTTGGCTTATTGGCAGCTCTGGTATTTGGCATATTGATGGATGTGCATGATACCAATATTCTAGGTCGACATGCGTTGTATTATGTATTGGTTATTTATGCTGTGATGGCTATGCGTCACCATATTATCCAGTTCTCCGTATTTGCCCACTTTACCTCGATGTTACCGGTATTCGTCTTAGCTGCGATACCCGGACGTATTTTCGAAGCGTGGTTAGCAGGTGTATGGGCAGGTTGGGGCTGGTTATGGTCAGGACTTATTACTGCATTTCTTTGGTTTGTCGTGGATATCTTGTTTAAATTTTTTTCACACACACCAGTGGATGACAATAAGCTTGACTAGAGGATAAGCGATGTTTGAGTTCGGGCAAAAGACAGGACTACAGCGTAGACGGCTAATTACACGCATTGTCGTGGCGAGCCTGTTTATCCTATTTTGCTTTAGTATCCTAATCTATCGCTTATGGGTACTCCAAGTCGAGCGTTATGACGGTCTATCTGAGCGTGCTGAGCGTAACCGTATCTCTTTAATTCCCATTGCACCCAGACGTGGTGAAGTCGTCGATCGTAACGGCTTAGTGTTGGCGCGTAGCTATCGAGACTATACGATTGAAATTACGCCCGCCCATGTTAAAAATGTCGATGAAGTTATCGCTAAACTTCAAGAAATCATTCCTGTTAGTAGCTTAGATATTCGCCGTTTTAAGCGTCGTCTTTCGGGGTCGCATCGTTTTAGTTCGGTGATGTTAAGACATAATATTACTGATGAAGAGGCAGCGACTTTTGCCGCCCATTCTTATCGCTTTCCGGGGGTGAGCTTAAAAGCGCGTTGGGTGCGAGAGTACCCACAAGGTGAATCAGCTGCTCATTTAATTGGCTATGTAGGTCGTATTTCTGAAAAAGACCAAGAGCAACTCGAAAAAGAGGGACGCGAGGGGAATTATCGTGGTACCGATGTTATTGGCAAAAAAGGGATTGAAGCCAGTTACGAAGAAATTCTCCATGGCAAAACAGGATGGGAAGAGGTTGAGGTTTCTGCCTCGGGTCGTCCGGTCCGAGTGTTGAAACGAACCGACCCTATTCCTGGGGATAATCTACGCTTATCCATTGATATGGGTTTACAGCGTATGGCAGAGGGTTTGTTTAATAATCCTCGTAATCCACAGCGTGGTGCATTAGTAGCGATTGAGCCAAAGACTGGAGAGGTGTTGGCTTATGTGTCAGCCCCTTCATTTGACCCTAATCTTTTTATTGACGGTATCGATGTAGAAAACTGGCGACGTTTAGCGGACTCTGAGGACGCACCATTATTAGACCGTCCAATTTCAGGTACTTTCCCAATCGGTTCGACATATAAGCCTTTTGTCGCTTTGGCAGCTTTGTCTTTAGGTATACGTGATGCAGAAACGCGTATCCCAGACCCGGGTTATTTTGAATATGGGGGGCAGCGTTTCCATAATGCAGGTCGTGCCGTGTATGGTCCGACTAATATGCACCGAGCGATTGTTATTTCTTCGGACACTTACTTCTTTAGTCTAGGTCCTATTATGGGCGTAGACAATTTACATGATTTCTCACAACAGTTTGGTTTTGGTAAACGTACCGGAGTCGATTTGCCTGGTGAAAAACGCGGTATTCTGCCCTCACGAGAGTGGAAACGACAAGCCTATAAAGACCCTAAGAAACAGGGTTGGCATGCCGGTGAGACTATTTCTGTTGCAGTAGGTCAGGGCTATAACTCATTGACTATTATGCAGTTAGCTCAAGCGACGTCAGTATTAGCGGCAAATGGTGTCTATATGCGACCGCATATTGTCAACTGGTTGGAGAATCCCGTCACACGCAAAGCGGAGCAAGTGGTCAAAGAACCTGATTATGTCATTCCGCTTAAGCCTGAACATATTCGTGTGATTAAAAATGCGATGGTGGATGTTAACCGTTTTGGTACGGCTAAAAAGATTTTTGCAGGAGCGCGTTATGTAGCGGCAGGTAAAACTGGTACGGCACAAGTCTTTAGTTTACGAGGGGCGCGATACAATGCACGCGCTTTAAATAAACGCTTGCATGACCACGCTTTATATATGGGATTTGCACCGGCAGATAATCCTAAAATTGCCGTAGCACTGATTGTTGAAAATGGTGGCTGGGGGGCGACGGTTGCTGCACCGATTGCACGTAAAGTCTTTGACTATTGGTTATCGCCGACTCGTCAAGAAACACCTGACTATGTACCGCCTTTCTATGAGGAAATTGACGAAGAGCCTCAAGAAGAGAGTTCACCAGATACTGAGGTGCCTGCAGAGCCTTTACGTAATCCAGAAGACCGCACACATGATGCGACCCCTGATATTCTTGAGCCTATCGCTCCTACTAGTGAGACGACACAGGCACATATGTCGATACCAAGAGGATAAAGCATGGATAAAGTGATGAATACCTTAAAAAGGTTTGTTATTCATGCATTTAAAGCATTTGACTGGCCTTTATTAATTATCTTATTGTTATTCGCCGGTCTCGGCATGCTGATTATGCATTCTGCTGTCGGCGGATATGACGGTCGTTTTATCGGGCAAGCACGCAACTTTATTATTGCCTTTGGTGTTATGTGGTTTGTTGCATTATTTTCACCGTCTCAAATTATGAAAGTGGTCATCCCTTTTTATGTATTGGGGTGCTTGTTATTGCTAGCGGTATTGTTATTTGGTTATACCAGTAAAGGAGCAACACGTTGGTTGGATGTTGGTTTTGCCCGTATTCAGCCCTCTGAGATGATGAAATTATGTGTGCCGATGATGTTGGCATGGTATTTTGATAAGCACCGCAGTGATTTAAAAGTACAGGACTTCTTAGTTGCTGGTGTGTTATTGCTAGTGCCTTTTGCTTTAATTATTAAGCAACCTGACTTGGGTACTGCTTTACTTGTCTTTGCTACTGGCTTTTTTGTTATTTATTTTGCAGGGCTATCATTTAAATTATTGGCACCCATTTTTATTTTTGGGCTAATCTTTATCGGTGCGGTTATCCATTTTGAGCCTATGTTATGTGAGCCAGGGTTTGATTGGGTGATTCTGCATGAGTATCAGAAGACTCGGGTATGTACCTTATTAGACCCGACCAGTGACCCCTTGGGCAAAGGGTTCCATACTATCCAAGGGATGATTGCTATTGGCTCTGGAGGAATTTATGGTAAAGGGTACTTACAAGGAACTCAGACACATTTAGACTTTATTCCGGAGCAGACGACTGACTTTATCTTCGCGGTATTTGCGGAAGAGTTTGGTCTATATGGCAGTATCTTTTTATTAATTCTCTATACCTTGTTATTGGCGCGTTGCTTTGTTATTACGATGAAAGCAAAGACCCAATTTGGTGCTTTACTAGCGGGTGCACTAGGGATGATGTTCTTCTTCTATGTATTCGTTAATATGGGCATGGTGATGGGTATTCTGCCTATCGTGGGTGTACCATTGCCGTTGATGAGCTATGGTGGTACTGCACTCGTTACCCTAGGTATTGCAGCAGGTTTATTGATGAGTATCGCTAACTATACGCCGAGTAAGCAGAATAATTAGGCTTGCTTACTCACTGCCACTGAGTAGTTTCATCATAGGGCTAGGTAGGGCTAGAGTTGGTATATCGCTGAGAGCATACCAGTGTGTATCATTGATATTCAAACTAGCACTATCGGCTAAGTTAATCTTATCGCTAGTAATCAGTACAGGGTGGATAAGCAAGCGATAATGTGAAAACACATGTTCAAAGCTTGCCATTTTCTGTGCTTGTAGCGAGGGGTGTTGCGATAACCACTGTGATAGCGCTGTTTCATCGGCTAACTCAGGGAGTGATAATAATCCGCCCCAGATACCTTTTTCCGGTCTTTTTTGTAGTAGTACCTGTTTTTTAGTCCGAATTAATAACATCACAACTTCACGCTGAGGAATGTCTTTTTTCGCTTTTTTGCTAGGCAGTTCGGCTTGTTTATCATGGGCAAAAGCATAGCAATCGGTACGAAGAGGGCATTCTTGGCATTTAGGTCTACTACGAGTACAAATCATAGAACCTAAGTCCATTAAGCCCTGATTATATTGACCAATATTACGCTCACCTTGAACATTATCATAGGCTTGTTGCCAAAGCTTCTTCTCTGTGGCGGTTCCAACACCAGCAATCCCATAAAAACGCGTAAAGACACGCTTGACATTGCCATCCATAATAGGAGTGATTGCCTCAAAACAAAAGGCAGCAATTGAGTTTGCGGTAGATTCGCCAATACCTGGAAGCTTTTGCAGTTCACTGGCTTGTTGGGGGAATTGCCCTTGATATTGAGAGACGACAAGTTGAGCGCATTTATGCAGATTTCTCGCACGAGCATAATAGCCTAGACCTGCCCAGTAGGGCATAACATCTTCGACAGCTGTGGCGGCGAGTACTTGTACCGTTGGAAATCGCTCTAAAAAACGTTGATAGTACTCAATGACGGTACTGACTTGCGTCTGTTGTAGCATGATTTCCGATAGCCAGACTTTATACGGGTCTTTTGTGCCTTGCCAAGGGAGGTGGTGTCTGCCTGACAATTGCTGCCAGGCTTGGACACGTTGTACAAAACTCGCCATTAGAATTTAGAATGTTTGGTCACTGACCAACGAGCAGCGACAGCCGCAATTGTCATGACGATAAGTGTTGCTAAAATTAGCCAGAAAGTATCAGGAAGCGCAAGACTAAACGATTGACCGTAGCTTTCTGATAGGACGAGAATTGCGTCATTCATCATATTCAAGCCGATGACGGTGAGTATGACAGCGAGTATGCCTGAGCATAAACCAGTAATGGCACCGAGATATAAGAAGGGACGACGTACAAAAGACTCTGTAGCACCCACAAGGCGAGCTACAGCAATCTCATCTCGTTGTAGAAGAGCTTGCATACGAACCGTATTAAAGATAGTCGCAATAACAATCACTGCTACACCAGCAGCGAGAATACCTAATAATACTTTGAAGAAATACAGAATCCCTTCGAGTTTTTTTAGCCAGTCACTGTCAAACTGGACTAAATCCACAGACTCATTGCGTTCCCAATTTAATGCCATCTCATTGGCTTGGTCGGTGGTAATACCGTCTTTTAGCGAAATAATGACGCTGTGAGGCAGAGGATTGTTCGGTAATACGCTGAGTGAATCTTGCCATTCTTTATTAGCACGTAGCGTATCGAGAGCCTCTTGTTTGGAGACGACCTCAATATTGGCAATACTGTCGGCAGCCTCTTTTTGGAGTTGTTCGGCAAGTGTTTGCGTCTGCTCAAGTGACACCACATCTTTCATAAATAGTGTGATGACTGGATTAACCGAGACGGTCTGAGCAACAGGTGCTAGTGAAGTAATAATGGCACTAACCACCAGAGGTAACGAGAGTACAAAAGCAATAACGGTAATATTCGTCAATGTCGAAAAAGGAGTTAACAGTAGACGACGTAATGCTGTACGCAAAGCATAGAGATGATGACGTAACCAAGTTTTCATTAGTGGTATCCTAAATCAGTAAAGCGACCTGGCTCAATCAATAGTGTACGATTAGAGTAGCTTTGTAATAATGGACGGTCATGTGAGGCAATTAAGGTTGTCACACCAACACGATTAAAATCACGAAATACATCGAGGATAAGCTGAGCATTTTCCTGGTCGAGATTGGCGGTTGGCTCATCGGCAATCAAGATACTAGGTCGATTGACAATCGCACGAGCAATAGCAAGGCGCTGTTGTTCACCGCCAGAGAGGGCGATAGGGTTGAGTTTTTCTTTGCCACCGAGACCGACTTTAACAATAGCTGCACGCGCACGCGCAGCAGCAACATCTGTTGGTAATCCCATGACAGCGAGTGGAAGCATGACATTTTCAAAGGCACTGCGGTCGTAGAGTAGATGAGTGTCTTGTAAAATAATACCTACCGAGCGGCGCAAATAAGGCATAGCACGTGGTGTGATTTTATCAATGCGTTCGCCTTTGACGGTGATAGAGCCTCGACTTGGAGCTTCTAGTCCACCAATCAGCTTAAGGAGTGTTGATTTACCAGCACCAGAAGGGCCTGAAATAAATACAAATTCGCCACTATTAATTCGGAAATTAATATCAGCTAGGATATTGGCACTTTGACCGTAGGCCTTGAAAACGTGCTGGAATTCAATCATAAGTTTTTCATATGCATATAACTTAAGCCTCATTTTAACATTGAATTAAAAGCTTTTAGAGCTAAAAACAGTTAAATGACTTACTAAGAAATGTTATATTCTTTGCTGAATATAGAAATGCAATGATATGAAAAAAATACAGTTTTCTTGGCATGATGCACGTTTTCGCTCATGGCTTTATCAAGCGATTGTGCTTGCCATTGTGGTGTATTGCAGTTGGTATTTAATCAATAATACGCTGCAAAATCTTGCCTCACGTAATATCCAAACAGGGTTTGCTTTTTTAAATAAAGAAGCAGGATTTGCTATTGGTGAGACACTTATCGAATATAACTTGACTGATACCTATTGGCAGGCGATTCAGGTAGGTCTGTTGAATACCTTATTGGTGTCGGTTATTGGGATTATCCTCTCGACCATTTTAGGAGCCTTTATTGGTGTTGCCCGTCTATCTCACAATTGGTTGGTCAATAAACTGGCTTCTATCTATGTCGAGGTGATGCGTAATATTCCCTTGCTTATCCATTTATTTTTCTGGTATGCCTTATTAACAGAAGTATTACCCGGTCCTAGACAAGCGCTTAGTCCCATAGAAGGTGTATTTCTGTCTAATCGAGGGATAAAAGTCCCTGCGTTGGAAGGTGCATCCTTAATATGGATGTTATTAGCCATGGGATTGGCGTTAATAGCGACTTTTGCTTTAGCCAAATTTGCTAAAAATAAACAAAATAAAACAGGACAGACAACACCCGTATTTTGGATTAGCTTAGGACTCTTTTTTGTATTTCCTTTACTGGCCTTTTTATTATCAGGAGGGCAGCTAAATCTCGTCAAGCCTGAGCTTAAGGGGTTTAACTTTATACATGGTTGGAGTTTTAGTCCTGAGTTAGCGGCATTGCTATTAGGCTTGGTCTTGTATACGGCAGGTTTTATTGCAGAAATTGTTCGCTCAGGTATTCAGAGCGTGGGTAAAGGGCAGTGGGAAGCCGGAGAGTCTTTAGGTTTATCCAAAGCCAAAACGCTACGCTTGATTGTAATGCCACAAGCAGTCCGCGTGATGATTCCTGCGATGAGCAATACCTTTATGAACTTTACTAAGAATAGCTCATTGGCGGTAGCGATTGGTTATCCAGATATCGTATCGATTGTGAATACGATGTTGACACAAACAGGGCAGGCAATTGAGGCGGTGATGATTATTATGCTCGCTTACTTTACCTTGAGTATGGTTATTGCCTTATTGATGGCTTGGTATAACAAGCGTATGGCTTTAGTGGAGCGTTAGATGCAAGTCAGTATTCAAAAACCTCCGGTCAATAAAGGCATAGTGTTCTGGTTGAAGAGTAATTTATTCGCCTCACCAGCACATACGTTGGCGACGATTCTGGCCTTATGGTTCTTATTATTTTCCATTCCTGCTTTTATCGAATGGGCATGGTTAGAGGCTAACTTTAGTGCAACTACGGGGCGTGAGTGTCAACAAACGACTGGTGCATGTTGGTCATTTATTCAGCATAAGTACCGTATGATTTTATTTGGTATTTATCCTTTTGATGAGCAATGGCGACCTTTTGTGGTTACGATTTTATTAATTGCTCTGATTGTATATAGTGCCATACCGCGTCATTGGAATAAGACTCTCTTTGCGGTATGGGCGGTCGTGATTACCGTCTGTGGAATATTAATGCAAGGCGGTGTATTCTCACTTAGCCATGTTGAAACATCTCGCTGGGGTGGGCTGCCGGTTACGCTGATTTTGTCGATTTTTGGCATTATTATTGCGACCCCTGTGGGTATTTTATTGGCATTAGGACGCCGTTCGGAGATGCCGCTGATTCGTACCTTATGTGTGGTTTATATTGAGATTGTTCGCGGCGTGCCTTTTATTAGTCTGTTATTTATGGCTTCGGTGATGGTGCCCTTGTTTTTCCCTGAGGGTGTCTCAATTGATAAATTGCTACGTGCGCAATTGGCCGTGATTATTTATGTGTCAGCCTATATTGCCGAGGTTGTGCGTGGAGGTTTGCAATCTATTCCTAAAGGGCAGTTTGAGGGGGCAGCTTCTTTAGGCTTAAACTATTGGCAGACGATGCGTTTAGTGATTCTGCCACAAGCACTGAAAGTAGCGATTCCTCCGTTGGTGAGTATCTTTATTTCCGTATTTAAGGATACTTCTTTGGTGGTAATTATCGGTATTTATGATTTGACCTTGTCTGCTAAAGCAGCGTTGGCAGACCCCGTATGGCAAGGTTTTAGCGTAGAAACATATGTTTTTATCGGTTTGATTTATTTTGTATTTTGTTATGCCATGTCCAGATATTCGCGCTATATCGAACAGCGATTAGATTTGGCTCAGCAGCGATAGGAGTTGTTCATGTCTAAGGTAATGATTGAGTTAAAAGATGTGAATAAATGGTATGGTGATTTTCATGTCTTAAAGAATGTGAACCTGACGGTGCAAGAGGGTGAGCGAATAGTCATTTCTGGACCATCAGGGTCAGGGAAATCTACACTTATCCGTTGTATTAATGGTCTTGAGGCTTATCAAAGCGGAGAGATTATTGTCGGCGGTACAGCAGTAGATAATAATGTGAAGCACTTAGAGGAAATTCGCCGTAATGTTGGTATGGTGTTTCAGCACTTTAACCTTTTCCCTCATTTAAGTGTGCTAGAGAATTTGATGTTGGGACCTGTGTGGGTATTGAAAAAAAGTAAACAAGAAGCTCACCATATCGCGATGAAGTATCTAGAGCGTGTGCAGATTGCTAATCAAGCACATAAATATCCGGGGCAATTATCTGGAGGACAGCAACAGCGAGTGGCAATTGCTCGTTCTTTATGTATGTCACCTAAAGTGATGTTATTTGATGAGCCGACTTCGGCACTAGACCCTGAGATGGTTAAAGAGGTGTTGGAAGTGATGGTCGAACTTGCTGAAAAAGAGCGTATTACCATGTTATGTGTTACGCATGAGATGGGTTTTGCACAAAAAGTTGCTGATTCAGTGGTTTTTATGGATCAGGGTATGATTGTCGAGCAAACACCACCAGATGAGTTTTTTACTAAACCGCGGACTGAGCGAGGACAACAATTCCTTGCGCAGATTCTATAGCCTAGGCAAAGCGGCTTTTCCTTAGCTATAATGTGGCTTTATTCCTTGAGATTTCGAGTATTATCATGTCAAAGAAAAACTACGAATCAGAAGCAACTTTATTTTTAAAACAATATAAGAAAGAACACCCAGAGACGATGCAAAAACAATTAGAAGGTCGTGCGCGTCTGTGGGACAAAGAGGTAGACACAGAGCAGCAAGAACAATATAAAGCAGCACGTGTTTACCAAAAACCATACGTTTACCAGACAAACTAATCTTCGATGAAGCCTATACAGGCAGAGTTAGATGCCTTAGTCGATCCAAATGTGGATACAACACCGGATGTGATTGATTCGGTGGCTTTGGCACGTCTGTACGGTGAGCCTCTTTTTGATATTCCACAGGATTTATATATTCCGCCAGATGCTTTGGAGATTTTCTTAGAGGCGTTTGAGGGACCACTTGATTTATTGCTCTATTTAATTCGCAAGCAAAATTTTAATGTATTGGATATTCCGATGGCGGAAGTCACCATGCAATATATGAGTTATGTGGAGCAAATTCGCGCTAAGAATTTAGAGTTGGCCGGTGAGTATCTCTTGATGGCGGCGATGCTAATTGAGATTAAATCGCGTATGCTCTTGCCTGTCAAGAAAAGCGATACAGGCGAAGAAGTCGAAGACCCACGAGCTGAGTTAGTCCGTCGCTTATTGGCTTATGAGCAGATGAAACTGGCTGCGCGTAAGCTAGATGATATGCCGCAATTAGGGCGTGATTTTGAGCGTGCCAATGCTCATATGAATATCAGTGTTGAGCGGATGATGCCCGATGTGAGTTCGGATGATTTGCGTCAGGCTTGGCTAGATATTCTTAAGCGTGCTAAATTAAACCAGCGACACCATATCTCACGCGAGCAATTATCGGTGCGTGACCATATGAGTCATATTTTACGTCGCCTGTCTGATGTGCGTTTTATGGAGTTTACCGAACTCTTTATGGAACGTATTGAAGAGGGGGCACCACCTGCCGTTATTGTGGTACATTTTATTGCTATGCTAGAGTTGAGTCGTGAGCTATTGGTCGAGATTACTCAAGCAGAACCCTATGCACCTATTTATGTGCGTTTAACCTATACATCAAATACAACTGTTTAAAGGATTGTTGTGAAGATTGTTCATACTATTGAAGAGTTACGAGACCAATTGCGTGGTCAATTACGAACAGCTTTTGTCCCTACGATGGGTAATTTACATGAGGGACATTTGTCATTAATGCGTTTGGCTCGTCAGCAAGGTGATCCAGTTGTTGCGAGTATTTTTGTGAATCGCCTGCAGTTTGGTCCTAATGAAGACTTTGATAAATATCCGCGTACTTTACAAGAGGATATCGCTAAGCTAGAAGAGCGTCGCGATGTGTATGTGTTATTTGCACCAACTGAAAAAGAGATGTACCCTGAGCCACAGAACTATCGTGTGCAGCCTCCTAGTGAGTTAGGCAATATCCTAGAGGGTGAGTTCCGTCCGGGGTTCTTTGAGGGGGTGAGTACGGTTGTATTGAAATTGTTCTCTTGTGTACAGCCTAAAGTAGCCGTTTTTGGTAAAAAAGACTATCAACAATTGATGATTGTCCGTAGTATGTGTCGTCAATTTCAATTGCCTGTACAGATTTATGCGCATGAGACTGTGCGTGAGGCTAATGGTCTAGCCTTATCGTCACGTAATCGTTATTTGAGTGCAAGCGAATATGCCGAAGCTCCAATGCTTTATGCCACATTAAATGACGTAAAAAATAAATTGCTAGCTGGTAATTTAGACCGTGAAGCCCTCGAGTATGAAGCCACTAAGCGACTTAATGACCGTGGTTGGAAAGTAGACTATATTGCTTTACGCAAACAGAGCAATCTGCTAGCACCGACGGCAGAGGAGCTACAAAACAAAGAGCCTCTCGTGGTATTAGGTGCTGCCAAACTCGGCAATACACGTTTAATTGATAATTTAGAGATTTAAATATTGCTTTAGAGAATCCAGCCTGCTGGGGTGAGGATTTTTTTCAGAGGAATATCATGACTGGCGGCTTGATAGTGCTTATCGTCTATCAAGCCTTCATTCCAACTGAGCCCTATCGTAAAGGGCTCTTTTTTTTGCCCAATCCATTGAGCAAGCGTTCTATCATAATAGCCTTTGCCATAGCCTAATCTATCCCCTTGTTGAGTAAATCCGAGTAAGGGGGTTAGGACTACATCAGGTATATCAGTGATTTCTTCGGTAGTTACGGGCTCTGGGATATTGAAATGACCCAGAGCCATGGGTGTTTGACTATTTCATAAGAAGAAGTGAAGAGGAGCGTCTTTTTTGATAATCCTCGGTAGAGCAATCATAAAACCCGCTTTATCAAGTTGAAAAAGTAAAGGTTTAATATCAATCTCTAGAGCAATAGGCCAGAATGCGGCAATCAAGTCACCAACTTGAAACTGGCTAGAAATATATACCCATAGTTGCTCACAGAGTTGTTGACTATCGGCGTCACGTTTTGAAACGGGAATTGCTTTTCGTTTTGTTAAAAGCTGCTGGCGTAACACGTTATAATCGATAAAATGACGGTGGCTCATATATGCTATCTGCCGCACTTAAAGGATTGATATTTAATGAAAAAAACTGCGAAAAAGTACTTGGCGTTCCCTTTGTTAGGTCTGTCGATGGTGGCATGCTCATCTGATAATACGAGTGTGCATGCTGGTGCAGACGAGCTTGATACCGAACAAATGGTGGCAAGTTACTCTAAGCCTCGAGTTGATTATAAACCAATTCGCCCTGTTGACACGGTAGCGCGAAATAGTGTTGTGCAAGCTTATGAAGCGATGAGAGGACGCCGTTGGGAAGTACTACC
>JAXECN010000044.1:0-12253 GCA_034093535.1 Pelistega sp. | reverse complement strand
AAATCGCTTACTTCTTTGGTAAATAATCGATTACCTTAGAATGACTGAACGCCTCAATTTATTGGGCTTAGATAGTGATGCCCTCGCACAGCAAGTTGCTGAGTGGGGGCACAAGCCATTCCGAGCCAAACAGTTAGCCCGCTGGGTTCATCAACGTGGTGCGAGTAGCTTTGACCAGATGACAGATTTGGCCAAAGATTTTCGTGCGCAATTGGAAAGCCGTTGTGCGATTAGTACACCACCGGTGATTACCAAAAAAGTATCTTCTGATGGCACGCGTAAATGGCTTTTTGATGTGGGTAACCACAACGCAATTGAAACTGTGTTTATTCCTGAAGATGATCGGGGAACATTGTGTATTTCTAGTCAAGCTGGTTGTACGGTGGCTTGTCGTTTTTGCTCGACAGGACATCAAGGATTTAATCGTAACTTAACCACAGCAGAGATTATTGGGCAGTTATGGCATGCACGAGCCGACATTTTGTCTGACCGTGGTGTTGCTCGTCTTAACAATGAACTCGCTGAAAATGACCGCGTCATTAGTAATGTGGTCATGATGGGTATGGGCGAGCCTTTATTGAATTATGATCAAGTTGTCCCAGCCTTAAAATTGATGTTAGATGATAATGCCTATGGCTTATCGCGTCGTCGCGTGACGGTATCGACATCTGGTGTTGTGCCGATGATGGATCGCTTAGCACAGGACTGTCCTGTGGCGTTGGCAGTGTCCTTGCACGCACCCAATGACGACCTACGTGATCGTCTGATTCCACTGAATAAAAAATACCCACTGGCAGAGTTAATCGCTGCCTGTAACCGTTATCTTGAGCATGCACCTCGCGACTTTATTACCTTTGAGTACATTATGCTTGAGGATGTCAATGATACGGACAAACATGCACTTGAATTGATTGAGATTACCAAGCAAGTGCGTTGTAAGATTAATTTAATTCCTTTTAATCCTTTCCCAGAGTCAGGCTTAAAACGTTCGACCAATGCACGCGTTAAGCAGTTCGCTCAAATTTTGATGGACGCAGGCGTGGTGACGACCGTACGCAAGACTCGAGGGGATGATATTGATGCGGCTTGTGGTCAACTCGCCGGCGAAGTCAAAGACCGCACTAAGATTAGTGCCCGTATGCAAATGCAAAAAACTATTCCTATTCAGGAGATTAAACCGTGAGCTTAGATACGCCAGACCTAACAAAGGCTTCTGCCAATGCCCCTGATATTGAGACATTGGGAGGTTATTTAGCCGCTGCACGTTTAGCCCAGCAGATGACAGTACAACAAGTCAGTGAGGCGACCAAATACCATGTGAGCCAATTGCGTGCGATTGAAGAGCAGCAATGGGATAAGCTTCCGACGGGTTTTGTATTGCGTAGCATTGTTAAAAAGTACGCTGCTGCCGTAGGTGCGGATATTGAGGTGGCTTTAGATAAATTAGCAAAAGCCACTGGCAATGTGATTCCTCAACCGAATAAGAATTTAAAATCGAGCATTAATCATAAAGTCAATGAACAGCTGAATGAGCGCATTGCAGATAGTAGCAATGGCACGTGGTTATGGATTTTATTGATTATCGTCGTGTTAGGTATTGTCGGCTATATCGCTTTCTCACAAGGTATGTTTAGCCTAGACGATTTTGAGTTTATTAAGAAGTGGTTTGGTGATAATGTCTAATCTCGCTTGTGTGGCAGAACAACCTTATGCTGTCGGTCCAGATACTCGCCGTATGACACGTGCGGCAGTGATTAGCTGGGGGGACAAACACGTCCAAGTAGGTGGTGCGGCACCTGTTGTTGTACAGTCGATGACCAATACCGACACCGCTGACGCTATCGCTACGGCGATTCAGGTCAAAGAACTCGCTTTAGCCGGTTCAGAATTGGTGCGTATTACCGTTAATACACCAGAAGCAGCTGCCGAAGTACCTAAAATTCGTGAGCAACTCGATAAGATGGGCATGAGTGTTCCATTAGTGGGGGATTTTCACTATAACGGACATAAATTGCTCACTACTTTCCCAGAGTGTGCGCAGGCTTTATCAAAATACCGTATTAATCCCGGAAATATGGGTGGCGGTAAAAAACGGGATGATAATTTTGCGCAGATGATTGAAGTGGCGGCTAAATACAATAAAGCCGTCCGTATCGGTGTGAATTGGGGGAGTCTTGATCAGGACTTAATGGCACGTATGATGGATGAGAACAATGCTCGTAGCCATCCATGGACAGCCCAAGCCGTTATGCGAGAAGCCTTAGTTGTCTCGGCGATTACCAATGCTCAGCGAGCAGAGTCGCTCGGTTTAGCAGGGGATAAAATTGTCTTATCTTGCAAAGTGAGTCATGTTCAGGATTTAATCTCAGTCTATCGCAATCTGTCGAGTCGCTGCGATTATCCATTGCATTTAGGACTGACAGAAGCTGGTATGGGGAGCAAAGGGATTGTCGCTTCAACCGCCGCACTTTCAGTGTTATTACAAGAGGGGATTGGCGATACAATTCGTATTTCCCTAACACCTGAACCGGGTGGTGACCGTCGCAAAGAGGTGGTTGTTGCCCAAGAGATTTTACAGACCATGGGCTTACGTGCCTTTACACCGATGGTGGTGGCATGCCCCGGCTGTGGTCGTACGAGCAGTACGTTCTTCCAAGAGTTGGCTGATAGTATTCAGACTTTCTTACGAGAGCAAATGCCGGTTTGGCGTACTCAGTACCCGGGCGTAGAGACCATGAATGTCGCCGTGATGGGCTGTGTGGTAAATGGTCCGGGAGAGAGCCAGCATGCTGATATTGGTATTAGCTTGCCGGGCACCGGTGAAGTACCATCGGCTCCTGTATTTATTGATGGTCAGCGTACCGTCACTCTCAAAGGCGAGACGATTGCCGAAGAATTCCAAAAAATTGTCCTTGACTATGTCCAACGACGTTATGGATAAATCGATAATGAAGAAATTTGAAAAAGTAACCGCTATCCGTGGTATGAATGACATCCTGCCCAAAGAAAGTTGGCAGTGGGAGCGTCTAGAAAATATTCTGAAAATGTGGTTGGCGCAATACGGCTATCAGAATATCCGTACGCCGATTTTAGAGCAAACACGCTTATTTGCGCGTGGTATTGGTGAAGTCACCGATATTGTTGAAAAAGAAATGTACACCTTCCGTATGTCAGAAGACTCGGACCAATTAACCATGCGTCCAGAGTTTACGGCAGGGATTGTGCGCGCTGCTATCGAACATAATATTACCTATGAGCGTCCACAGCGTTTATTCTCGATGGGTCAAGTGTTCCGTCACGAACGCCCACAAAAAGGACGTTATCGCCAGTTCCATCAAGTATCAATTGAAGCCTTAGGTTTTAATGGTCCTGATATTGATGCTGAGCAAATTATTATGTTGGCTCGCCTATGGAAACTCTTAGGGTTGCAGGATATTCATCTGGAGCTTAACTCATTAGGTCAGATTGAAGAGCGTAAGGCACATCGTGAAGCATTGATTAAGCACCTAGAAGCGCATATTGATGTGTTAGACGAAGACGGCAAGCGTCGTATGTATAGCAATCCTTTGCGTGTATTAGACACGAAAAATCCGGCTATGCAAGAGATGGCAAATACAGCGCCTAAACTCTTTGATTTCTTAGGTGAAGAATCTAAAGCCCATTTCCAAGAAATCTGTACACGCCTAGATGAGGCAGGTATTGCCTATACTCTTAACCCTCGCTTAGTGCGTGGCTTAGACTATTACAACCTGACCGTATTTGAGTGGGTAACCGGTAGTCTAGGTGCTCAGTCGACGGTTTGTGGTGGTGGTCGCTATGACGGACTTTGTGAGTTATTAGGTGGAAAACCGACCCCAGCAGTGGGTTTTGCCATTGGTTTAGAGCGTTTATTAGCGCTGATGGAGCAGTCTGAAGCTGCCCAAGCCCCAAGCGAAACAGATATCTATGTGATTTACCAAGGCGAAGCTGCCTCTCGCCGTGCCTTACGTCTTGCCGAAGAGTGCCGTGATAAGGGTTGGCGTGTGTTAGTGCATGCAGGTAGTGCCTCTTTTAAAGCTCAGTTCAAGCGAGCAGATATTAGCGGCGCTAAAGTCGCCCTGATTATCGGTGAGTCAGAGATAGAAAACAATACCGTAAGTATTAAGCCATTACGCTTAGCGGATAATGGTATGATGTCGGAACAAGTGACAATTAGTCAGACTTCTCTCGTAGAAGAATTACAAAAAAGGATGTAAGCATTATGGCTTTTGATTTAGAAGAACAGGAAAAGATAGACCAGCTGAAAACGTGGTGGGCACGATTTGGTGGTCTTGTTACTGGATTATTGAGTGTTGTTTTACTCGCGTTTATCGCTTATTTTGCATGGGGTATGTATAAAGACTACCGTGCAGAGCAAGCGTTAGGCTATTACGATACGATTAATAGTGCGGTCAAAAATGCTCGTCCAGACGGCAATGATAAGACACGTATCCAAGAGGCTTTAGCCGTATTACAAAAAGACTATGTTGGTACTGCTTATCCAGCACGTGCGAGCTTAGTTGCTTCTAAATATTTTATCGATCAGAAAGACCTATCTGCGGCGCAACAAGCGGTACAGTGGGTTATCAGTGATAGTAAAGAAACTGAGCTAGTGCCTGTGGCGCAATTACAGTTAGCGACTATCTTGATGGATCAAAATAAATTTGATGAAGCACTTGCTCAAGTGGCAAACCCAACAGGTGATTTCACTGCGTTATTCTTAGACCGTCGTGCAGATATTTTACTCGCCAAAGGTCAAAAACAAGAAGCTGTCCAAACATGGAAAGCGGCATTAAATGAGAAAAATCTTGATCCAACATTTGTACGCATGGTTGAGATGAAACTAAGCGTTTTAGGGGGAGAATAATATGAAAGCTCGTTCATTAAAAAATTTCGCCTTGGCATTGGGGGCGGCGTTGACTTTATCAGCGTGCGGCTTGATGAGTAATGACAGTCGCTATGACCCAGTGGATTTAACCGAGTACCAAGCACAAGTTCAACCACAATTAGCGTGGTCAGTGTCTATTGGTAGTGGTAGCGGGCATGGTTTTGCACCAGTATTAGCACAAGACAGTATCTTTGCTGCGACACCTGATGGTTCAGTTGTGCGCGTAAATGCGAGTACAGGTGCCGAAGAGTGGCGTGTGAAACTCGCTAAACCACTCGCCGGTGGTGTCGGAGTGGGTGATGGTCTGGTTGCTGTCACAACACGCGATGGTTTTGTACAGACATTAGATGCAGCGACAGGTCAAGAGCGTTGGTCTAGCCGTACATCAACAATTTCAAGCACACCACCCGTGATTGGTAGCGGTGTGGTAGTAGTTCGTGCCGATGACTTCCGTGTCCAAGGGTTTAATGCGGCTGATGGTGAGTTAGCGTGGAGCTATGTGCGTACACAGTCAGAGATGTCACTCAAAACCAATACTCGTATGGTATTTGCTGATGCACGTACTGTATTAGTGGCAGTACCATCTGGTCGTCTTGTTGCGATTGATATTACGAACGGTCGCCAAGTCTGGGAAGTATTAGCTTCTACCGTAAAAGGATCGACAGATTTAGATAGCGTGACTGATGTAGTAGGTCAGCCAATCCTTTATGGTAATGAAGCATGTTTTGCTAGTTACCAAGGCAATGTGGTTTGCTATAACTTCACTAACCAAGGTCCTGCCTTAAGCTGGGCGCAGCCATTCTCAAGCGCGGTCGGTGTTGACGCAACGCCTAATGCCGTAGTTGGTGCAGCGATTGACGGTACAGTCGCTTTATTTGCTCGTCAAAATGGTCAACCAGTTTGGACTGACACGACTTTACGTAACCGTGGTTTGACCAATCCAGTGGTCTTTAATAATCAAGTGGTCGTCGCTGACTATGAGGGTTATGCCCATTTTTATGACTTTAATTCAGGTACCTTGTTAGGTCGCGTATCATTAGGTGATAGCGATCCGGTGGTATCACCATTAATTGCCACACCTGCTGGTGTTGTTGCTCAAACCGGTGATGGCGATCTTGTTCTATTTGGTGCTAAGTGAAGAAAACACAATTTAAACCCGTTGTCGCCTTAGTAGGGCGTCCCAACGTCGGTAAATCCACATTGTTTAATCGTCTGACACGTTCGCGTAATGCATTAGTGGCAGATTACTCGGGTTTGACACGCGACCGTCACTATGGTGAGGGTCGTGTCGGTTCTTATCCGTTCTTAGTGATTGATACAGGTGGTTTTGAGCCGGTTGTTAAGACAGGTATTCTTAAAGAGATGGCTCGTCAGACAGAGCAAGCAATTGCTGAGTCAGATGTGGTGATTTTCTTGGTAGATGCACGTGCAGGGGTCAATGCCCACGACCATGAAATCGCTGCGATGTTACGCCGAGCAGGTCCGAAGATTATTCTTGCTGTCAATAAAGCCGAAGGGATGAACCGTGTTCAAGCGACAGCCGAATTCCATGAGTTGGGCTTAGGTGAACCAAACCCTATTTCATCAGCACATGGTGATGGTGTGGTTGACCTTATTGAAAAAGCCTTGGCTTCTCTCGTTAACCCAGTGGTTGAAGAGGAGAGTGAAGCCTATGATGAACTCGATGAAGACGCGGTTGAAGCTGAATTAGCGGCAGCAGATGGCGACAGTGCTGAGGCAGAAGAAGACGAAGAAGACTTCCAACACCGTATTAAATTAGCCATTGTCGGTCGTCCAAATGTGGGTAAATCTACGCTGATTAATACCTTGTTGGGTGAGCAGCGTGTTATTGCCTTTGATATGCCGGGTACGACGCGTGACGCCATTGAAATTGATTTTGACCAAGGCGACAAGAAATACACAATTATCGATACGGCCGGTCTACGCAAACGCGGTAAAGTCTTTGAATCAATCGAAAAATTCTCGGTAATTAAAACCTTACAAGCGATTGAAGCCTGTAATGTTGTTGTGTTAGTGCTAGACGCACAAAGCGAGATTTCTGAACAAGATGCACATATCGCTGGCTTTATCCTAGAGAGTGGTCGCGCCTTAGTCGTGGCGATTAATAAATGGGATGGTCTTGACGAGGACAAACGCGATTGGATTATCCGTGAGTTTGAGCGTAAGATGCGTTTCTTATCGTTTGCTAAGATGCACTATATCTCAGCGCTTAAAGGGCATGGCGTGAAAGCCTTACTAAAATCAGTCAATGAGGCTCATGCAGCAGCATTCCGTAAGCTTTCAACCCCTAAATTAACGCGTGAGTTACGTGCTGCGGTTGAGCAACAACCACCACCACGCAAAGGTATTTTCCGTCCGAAGATGCGTTATGCACACCAAGGGGGACAAAATCCACCACTTGTGATTGTCCATGGTAATGCTTTAGATGCGATTAGTGAGTCGTACAAACGTTATTTAGAGTCGCGTTTCCGTCGTGTCTTTAAATTAGAGGGCACACCAATGCGTATCGAATTTAAATCGTCAACTAACCCTTATAAAGACGCTTAATATGAGTAATCAGTTCTGGAGTGATATTGTTGGGGAGCTTAAACCTTATGTCCCTGGTGAGCAGCCTAAAGAAGGTCTATTTATTAAATTAAATAGTAATGAGTCGCCATATGAGCCATCACCTAAAGCGATGCAGGCGATGGAAAAAGCCATCCATGGTGGCTTGGCACTATACCCTGAGGCTGATGCAACACCTGTGCGTGAGGCGGTAGCGAAGTATTACAATATCACTGCAGATCAAGTCTTTGTGGGCAATGGTTCTGATGAAGCCTTGGCTCATGTGTTTAATGGCTTGTTCCGTCATGCGGGTAAGCATATTCTTTTTCCGAATATTACTTATAGCTTTTATCCGACTTATGCTAAGCTGTATAGCGTACCGTATCGGGAAGTGCCATTAGCGGAGGATTTTAGCTTAGATTTAACCCCTTACCTAAATGCCTCAAGCGATGAGGTGAGTGCGATTATTTTTGCTAATCCAAATGCACCGACAAGTGTGGCATTAAGCTTAGATAAGATTGAGCAATTACTTCAAGCTCAGCCAAACATCCTGGTGGTGGTAGATGAAGCCTATGTAGACTTTGGTGGGGATACGGCAATTCCGCTGATTAAAAAATACGCCAATTTAGTGGTGATTCAGACCTTATCGAAATCACGCTCACTGGCGGGTATTCGAGTTGGTTTTGCTTTTGGACAAGCAAGCTTGATGGAAGCGCTCATTCGAGTGAAGAATAGCTTTAACTCTTATCCAATTGACCGTGTTGCACAAGCAGGGGCGATTGCCGCTTTTGAAGACGAAGAATACTTCCAAAAAACACGTAAGATGATTATGGACTCGAGAGAGTACTTAATCGCAGAGGTTAAAAAACTAGGTTTCCAAGTGTTGCCTTCTAGCACCAATTTTATTTTTATGCGTCATCCCCAATTTGATGCCGCTAAAATTGCTGCAGCCTTGCGCGAACACAAGTTATTAGTACGTCATTTTAAGCAAGCACCAATTGAACAGTATTTACGTGTGACAATTGGAACACAAGAAAATTGCGAAAATTTAGTAAATGCCTTGTCTGAAATTCTTTCTAAGGGTATTATGTAACTAAGCCAACGGAGATTGCGCTGTTTATGAGAAGCTTCGCAATCTTTGTTTTAAAATTTTAAAATTAAAATATGGAGCTTTTATCAATGAGCACTAAAGGACAATCTCTACAAGATCCTTTCTTAAACGCATTACGCAAAGAACACGTACCAGTATCTATCTACTTAGTTAATGGTATCAAACTACAAGGTCAAATCGAATCTTTTGACCAATACGTGGTGTTATTACGCAATACAGTGACGCAGATGGTTTATAAGCATGCTATCTCTACTGTTGTGCCTGCACGTGCGGTTAATTTCCCAGACGCAGTAGTGGCAGAAGAAGAATAATTGTTGTTTCTGCTTCAAATCGCTTAACATTTTACAAATGCCTACCTTCCTTTTTGGAGGGCGGGCATTTTGTTTGTCGCAACTATGAAAGCTATTATTATCAGTGTTGATTTTGGAAAACTTGACTATCAGGCACATGCTCAAGAATTTGAGATGTTAGCCAGTGGTGCGGGTGCCGAGATTTTGGCAACCGTTGTTGCTAAGCGTGACCGTCCTGATGCTAAGTTTTTTATTGGCTCTGGCAAGGTCGATGAAGTCGCCTTACTTATTCAGAGCTGTCAACCTGAAATTGTCTTGTTTGACCAGCCATTAAGTCCTGCTCAACAGCGTAACTTGGAGCGTGTGTTCAATTTACGAGTTGTTGATCGAGTCACTTTAATTCTGGATATCTTTGCCCTACGAGCACAGAGCCATGAGGGTAAATTACAAGTCGAGCTAGCACAGTTGCAACACCTGACCACACGCCTGACTCGGATGTGGACACACTTAGAGCGTCAGCGTGGTGGTATCGGTATGCGTGGTCCGGGTGAATCGCAGCTGGAAATGGACAAACGGATGATTGGCGACAAAGTGCGTATGCTCAAAGAGCGCCTTGCCAAGGTAGAGAAACAACGAGCGACCCAACGTCGTTCGCGTGAACGCTCAAACACCTTGTCAGTGTCTTTGGTCGGTTATACCAATGCCGGTAAATCGACGCTATTTAATGCATTGACACGTGCGGGGGCTTATGCCGCAGACCAACTGTTTGCGACATTGGATACCACGACAAGACGTATTTGGTTAGAAGGAGCAGGGCAGATTACTGTATCTGATACGGTGGGTTTTATTCGTGATTTACCCACGACCTTGATTGCTGCCTTTAAAGCGACACTAGAAGAAACAGTACATGCCGATTTATTGCTACACGTGATTGATGCATCAAGCCCACAGCGTGATGAGCAAATTGAAGAGGTAAATAAAGTATTGCAAGAGATTGGTGCACAAGACATCCCCACCATTCTCGTTTACAATAAGATTGATTTAGTGGGTTACGAACCAAAGATTGATCGTGATGAATCTGGGTTGGTAACTCGTGTTTTTGTTAGCGCACAAGAACGTGCTGGATTAGAGGGTTTGCGTCAAGCGATGGCTGAAGCAAAAACTCAAATTTTAGGAATGACGAACGTTGAGACTTACGAAAATTTTTAATCTAAATGACCCGGGTTGGGGACGTGGTAATAACCAATCACCACAGCACAAACCAGAAAATCAAGAACCCCCGCGTCGTCCATCAAATAATGATAGCCCACCAGATTTGGATCAGGTATTAGATGATTTTTCAAAACGTCTAAAATCAGTGTTTGGTGGTGGTTCAGGTGGTAATCACCGCCCGGGTAATCAGCCTTTGGGAGGTTCTCCTCGTCGCCAAGGACCTTCACCGAAAATGTTTAAATTTGGTGCTGTTGGTCTCGCTGTGATTGCGGCGGGTGTGTGGGCTGCGAGTGGCTTTTACATCGTCCGCGAGGGTCAGGTGGGTGTAGTTACGCAGTTCGGTAAATATAACCGTACCGTGGCACCGGGTTTCCAATGGCATATTCCAGCACCGATTCAAAATGTCGAGCTCGTGGATATCTCGCGTGTTCGTTCATTCTCTGTGGGTTATCGTGACAATGCGCGCAACAAGGTATTACCAGAAGCCTTAATGCTCACCGAAGACGAGAACATCGTTGATGTCCAATTTGATGTGCAATATCGTCTAAAAGCCGGTATGCCGGATGAGCAGGGGCGCCAATCAGCAGCAGCGGATTATTTATTCCAGACCGTCTCACCAGATGAGGCTGTGCGCCAAGCGGCAGAGACAGCGATGCGTGAGATTGTGGGTAAACAATCGATGAATAAAATCCTCTACGAGAGCCGTACCCAAGCAGCAATTGATGTGCGTCAATTAATGCAAAACATTCTCGATCGTTATCGTACGGGTATTGAAGTGATTACTGTAGCGATTCAAAACGTACAGCCACCTGAGCAAGTACAAGCCGCTTTTGAAGACGCTATTAAAGCAGGTCAAGACAATGAGCGCCAGAAAAACGAGGGTCATGCTTACGCGAGTAAAGTGATTCCTGAAGCGCGTGGTCAAGCGTCGCGTATCCTCCAAGACGCTGAGGGTTATAAAGCCGCTATCGTAGGTCAAGCTAAAGGTGCAGCCGAGCGTTTTGTGAGTATCGAAAAAGAATACGCCAATGCGCCAGCAATTACCCGTGAGCGTATGTATATCTCGACATTAGAAGAGGTATACAGCAATGCATCTAAAGTGATGTTGGATACCCAAGGGGGGAATAATATGATGTATTTGCCGATTGATAAAATCATCGAGCAAAGTAGTCAGGCGGTGGCACCAAGTGCACCGACACCGACCACATCAGCCCCGACAAGTTCTACACCAAGCACAGGTGCTGCGACAAATACGAGCAGTACACCGAGGGCAGCAGCGAATGAGTTGCCGCGTGATCGTAATTCATTGAGTCGTACACGACCAGCGCAATAAGGGGTAGGAAATGAGTCGTTCAACAGTTTTTACTATTTTAATCGCCGCGATTGCATGGTTGGCTTCATCGACCTTATTTATCGTGGGTGAGCGTAATTATGCCTTAGTGTTTAAGCTTGGTGAGTGGCAACGCACGATTACTGAGCCAGGCTTGTATTTCAAACTCCCATCACCTTTACAAAATGTGGTGATGTTGGACAAACGAGTACAGACGATTGAGTCTGGTGATACTGAACGTATCCAGACCTCTGAGAAAAAGAACTTGATTATTGATTCGTACATTAAATGGCGTATCCAAGATCCTCGTCAGTTCTATATCTCTTTTGGTTCAGATACGAAAGCTGCTCAAAATCGCTTAAATGCTCAAATTCGCGATGCACTGAATGCTTCAGTGAATACGCGTACAGTACGTGCGGTTGTATCACAAGAGCGTGATATTGTGATGGCAGAAATTTTGCAAAATGTGGAGTCACGTGCCAAACCACTCGGTATTCAAGTGGTGGATGTTCGCTTAAAGCGCATTGAATTCTCACAAGAAGTGTCTGATTCTGTGTATACACGTATGCAAGCAGAGCGTAAGCAAGAGGCTAATAGCCTACGTGCTAATGGTGCTGCCGAAAGCGAAACAATCCGTGCCGATGCCGACCGTCGTGTACAGGAAGTTTTAGCCGAAGCCAACGCCAAAGCCCAAGCTGTCCGAGGTGAGGGTGATGCTCAAGCTGCTAAGATTTACGCAGACGCTTATAGCCGCAATCCAGACTTTTATAGTTTCTATAACAGTATGAATGCCTATAAAAACGTTTTCTCATCGAAAAACGATTTATTAGTGGTGGATC
>JAXECN010000043.1:0-18949 GCA_034093535.1 Pelistega sp. | reverse complement strand
ATGCTTGAAAATAAATCGTACCTGCGAGTAAAGCAAATAAAATACATAAGTCGGCGACTAATAAGCTAATCGCACGAACAGTATCTTTTTCAGCTAAAGGAATTAACCAGCTACGAATCACTTTACGATGTGGCAATTCTGCTTGTGGATCAATCGGTTGTAAAGGTGCTTCAGTTGTCATACAGTAAAGAATTAAACCATGTTTTAAATAATGTTCGTATTTTAGCTTAAAAACACTATCTATGCACCTTAATGCGAGTAAATAACTAATATAGAATTGATTAATCGCAAACTTGTTGCGAGGATATCAAGGCCTTAACTGGAGCAAAGCTTTGGCGATGTGCTGGTGTAGGTCCCAATGCTTGTAATTTCGCCAAATGTAATGCTGTACCATAACCCTTATGTTGATCAAAAGCATAATCAGGATATTGCTGATGTAATTCCATTAAGGACTTATCCCGAGCAGTTTTTGCCAATATCGAAGCTGCCGAGATAGCCGGTTCCGTCAAATCCCCTTTCACAATCGCTTTAGCAGGCACGAATAACTGCTTTGGCACACGATTACCATCAATAAGTACAAGCTCTGGGCGTACACTTAATCCCTCTACTGCCCTTGTCATCGCTAACATAGTGGCTTGCAGAATATTTAAGGTATCAATTTCAGTGACACTACTACTCGCAATACACCATGCTAAGGCTTTTTCTTTAATTTCAATCGCTAAAGCCTCTCGCTTAGCCTCTGATAATTTTTTGGAGTCCGTCAAACCTAAAATAGATTTAGCAGGATCCAAAATCACTGCTGCCGCATAAACATCACCAGCCAAAGGTCCTCGCCCAGCTTCATCCACCCCTGCTATCAGCGTATAGCTTTCTTCATCAAAAAGAGATAGATTATTCATAACCTCAACGAGCCCCATTTGCCACTTGACTAATTACATCAGCGGCAATTTTAGCCGTATCTTGTTTTAAACTTAAATGAAGTTGGGCAAACTCTTGCTTTAGCTTGCTGATGTAGGTTTCATTTTCCAAGGCATTAATGCAAGCCTCAGCTAATTTCTCTGGTGTGCAGTCCTCTTGCAATAACTCGGGGACTGCAAAATGTCCAAGTAATACATTCGGCAAACCGACCCATGGTACATAAGGCTTACTTTGTCCCGATTTCCACTCCATAAGACGCTTCATCATCGCCGTCAATTTATACGCAATGACCATGGGGCGTTTATAAAGTGCCATCTCTAAAGTTGCTGTACCACTAGCGACAATGGCAGCATCACAAGCCTCCATCACATCCCAAGAGACTGGTGTTGGGGATACTTTGCTATCATAAATGTGCAAATTAGGTACAGGGATTTCACTTAAAATTTGATTAAATTGTTGGCGTCGCTCTGCATTCACGACCGGTACAATAAAATGTAGCGAAGGGTCGCGCTGAGCTAATAATTGTGCTGCTCGCAAAAATGGCTCGGCTAAAAGTTTAATTTCAGAGGCACGACTGCCCGGTAAAATAGCCACAATCTTGGCATCACTCTGCAAGCCCAGACGTGCTCTAGCCGCCTGTGCATCTGGAATAAGAGGGATTTGTGAAGCAGTAGGATGTCCGACAAAGGTTACTGGCACCCCCTCTTTTTCATAAATGGCGGTCTCAAATGGAAACAACACCAACATATGAGAGACTGCCTCACGTATTTTATGGATACGCTCATATCGCCAAGCCCAAATCGAAGGTCCGACAAAATGAACCGTAGGAATCCCCTCTGCTCGCAAACGATGTTCTAAGCGTAAATTAAAATCAGGTGCATCAACCCCGACAAAAACATCAGGTCGGTTGTTTAAAAGATTTTTCTCTAAGCCTTTATAAGTACGAATAAGCTTTGGTAAAGACTTTAAGGCATCGACATAACCAAAGACGGTCAAGGCATCCATCGGATACTGAATATCCATGCCCACTTGCTGCATTTGTGGCCCACCAATACCCGTAACAAAGGTATCAGGTTGTATCTCTTTAATCCCGCTAATAATGCGAGAGGCCAGCAAATCCCCTGAAGGTTCGCCGGCCACTATAGCTATTTTTTGTGTCATTATATGATTATTTGCGACCAAGTCCGCGACCTGATGCCGCAAAAAAGTCTAAAAAGAGTTGTAAGTGTGCAGCTGAATCTGCATGCTCTTGCTGTAAGCGTTTAATCTCCTCTAACGCCTCAGGCAAGCTTAACTGACGCATATAAATAATCTTATAAGCCTCGCGTAACACTTGAATTTGCTCAGGTGTAAAACCTCGGCGTTTTAAACCCTCAGAATTGATACCTGCTGGTTTATAAGGCTGCCCAGCCCCCAATACAAAAGGAGGAATATCCTGACGAATAGATGACATACCTCCTGTCATCGAGTGCGCACCAATATGAATAAATTGATGTGCTGCTGACATACCACCAATAATTGCCCAGTCACCGACATGAATGTGACCAGCCAATTGAACGGTATTCGCTAGAATCGTATGACTACCAATCTGGCAATCATGAGCAATATGTACATACGCCATAATCCAGTTATCATCACCGATACGCGTAACACCTACATCCTGAGATGTCCCCGTATTCACAGTAACAAATTCACGAAATGTATTGCCATTGCCAATTTCTAGACGTGTTGGCTCATTACCATATTTTTTGTCTTGTGGCATACCGCCAATTGAGCAAAAACGGTAAAACACATTGTTCTCACCAATCGTCGTGTAACCATCAATGACGCAATGCTCACCGACTTTTGTACCTGCACCGATTTTTACATTAGCGTGAATGACAGCATACGCCCCCACCTCTACGCTTTCATGCAATTGAGCACCTTCATGCACAATTGCTGTACTATGAACAATAGCCATTATTCACCTATATCACGAATTGCACACATTAATTTTGCTTCAGCAACTACTTGGTCATCGACATATGCTTTAGCATCGTATTTACACATCACCTTGCTAATACGTAAAGCTTTAACCTCTAGACGCAATTGATCGCCTGGCACGACAGGTTTACGGAAGCGAGCTTCATCAACCCCGACGAGATAATACGCTGTCGTATTGCTATCTAAAGTGGTTTCGCCGTCTGCTTTAGAGAATGAGAAAATCGCTGCGGCTTGTGCTAATGCTTCAATAATTAACACACCCGGCATTACTGGTAAATGAGGAAAATGTCCTTGGAAGAACGGCTCGTTAATACTCACGTTTTTAATTGCTACGATACTTTCGCCCGGTACCATTTCCACCACACGATCCACTAACAACATAGGAAAACGGTGTGGGATGTGTTCCATAATGCCACGAATATCTAATTCCATAACTCTTCCAATAAACTCTAGATGAATATAACTAAATTTGTTTAATCTTCTTGTTTGGCTAACTGTTTTTCTAGCTCTTGTACACGACGGCGTAACTCATAAAGACTCGCCAATGCACCTGCATTCTTCTGCCAAGCACGGTGTTCCATAATTGGCCATAACCCAGTATAACGACCTGGTGTGGTAATGCTAGACATCACACCAGAACCACCAGAGATATGTACATCATCACCAATCTCAATATGTCCTGAGACCATCGAGGCACCAGCCAAGGTGCTACGTCGACCAATCTTACTTGAGCCTGCTACACCGACACAAGCAGCCATCGCGGTATGCTCGCCCACTTCACAATTATGTCCAATCATGATTTGGTTATCTAGCTTCACACCACGTCGAATAATGGTATTGCCCAAAGCACCACGGTCAATGGTCGTATTAGCGCCAATCTCAACATCATCTTCGATAATGACACGACCTAATTGTGCAATCTTCGACCAAGCCCCTTTTTCGACTGAATGGTCAGGTGCAAAGCCAAAACCATCAGCACCAATCACAGCACCACTATGGATAATACAACGAGAGCCTAACTCTACGCCATGATAAAGCGTAACATTGGCATATAGACGCGTACCATCACCAATACGTACACCCTTGCCGACGACAGAACCCGGGCCAATTGTCACATTATCACCAATCACAACGTCTTTTTCGATAACGGCTAGCGGATGAATAGCGACATTCTTACCAATAGAAGCACTCGCATCAACAACCGCACTCGCATGAATTTGACGAGATTCATCAGCAAAAAGGGCTTTTTCAAACCATTGCGAAATACGTGCATAAAGTAGATAAGGCTCTTCGCACTGTACGATAGCAAAGGGTAAGTCTGACGGCAACACATCAACCGCACGCTTAGGGAGAATCACCGCTGAAGCACGTGTGACTTGCAATAAATCAAAAAACTTCGGATTAGCTAAAAAACCGATTTCATTAGGCACAGCATCTGACAATGAGCCTATACCCACAATAGCAGGTAACTCACCTTTAAAAGGCAAAATCTCCCAAGTCAATCCATGCGTATCGACTTGCTCCAATAGTTTGTCTAGCGGTAAAGCTTCACCTAATGTCAGAATTTGTGCCATAAAACCTTATTTTTTTGCGTTTAATGCTTTAATTACGTCGTCAGTAATATCCACGCGAGGGCTGACTGTTACCGCGTCTTGTAAAATCAAATCGTAGTTTTGTTTTTCAGCAATTTCTTTAATGGCTGTATTCGCTTTTTCTACGATAGCCGCAAAAGCATCATTACGACGACGGTTAAAATCCTCTTGGAATTCACGACGTTTACGTTGTAAATCCGTATCTAAATCTGTCAATTCACGTTGCGCTTTATTGCGGTCAGCATCAGACATCACAGGTGCGTTTTTATCAAACGTTTCGAATTTTGTACGCAATTCATTCGCTAGTTTTTGTAAGTCTGTATCACGTTTTTTAAATTCTTCTTCAATCTTCGCTTCAGCTTCTTTTGCTGGCGTTGATTCACGCAATAATTTTTCAGTATTCACAAAACCAATTTTGATTGCAGCTTGTTGAGCCGCTGGCTCTGCTGCTGGTTTAGCAGCGTCTTGAGCAACAGCAACATTTGCTGAAACACCAATGGCTGCGGCTAATAATGCTTTAGTAACTGCACTAATTTTTACTGAATGGAAATTCATAAGAACCTTTGAAAACAAAAAATAATGAAATAGAACTAAAGACACTCCTCTCTTCCCAAATCAGAGTGCCATTAATCAATTAGAACGATGTACCAATCTGGAACTGGAACTGTTGTTTGTTATCGCCTGGTTTAGAACGAATCGGGCGAGCATACGACAACTGTAATGGACCGAGTGGTGAGTTCCAAGATAGACCGACACCAGCAGAATAACGCCAACCACATGGGTCCTCTACAATACCACCATATTGACGATTACCTGTCGTACATTCTTGTCCACCTGTTACACCGACTTTACCTGCGTCAGCGAATAGGAACCAACGTAATGAGCGATCATTCTGTGTACCAGGGAATGGTAAGAATAACTGTACATTGGCTAATAGACGTGAGTTACCACCAAGGTAGTCACCTGATACAGTATCACGAGGACCTAATGAAGCGCCGTCATAACCACGCACAGAGCCGATACCACCACCATACATATTCTTAATCACAGGGAATGGTTTTTTCGTACCATAAGTACGACCCCAGTCGGCTGCCACGTTAAAGGCTAGCGTAAAATCTTTATTAATTGGCCAGTAATATTGTTGTTGAGCACTTAACATATAGTATTTTAAGTCGCCCACACCTACCACTGCATTTAGAGAGGTTAAATAGCCACTATTCGGTGCGATACCACTATCACGGGTATCCTTCGTCCAACCAATGTTAAACAACACTACATTGCTCTTTTCACCGTAGTTTGATACAAACTCACGATATGCTTTAGGGATAATTAAACCTGAACCCTCTGACGGTAAGCGGATTTTGTTTTGTTCAAAAGTCGCTCCCATGAATACACGATCGTATTCAGAGATTGGGATACCGAAGTTAAGACCAACACCTGTCGAACGTACTTGATAAGTATCATCACTTTGATTAACTGAAGTGCTGTATGGTTTATCTAGACGATAGTAAGCTGTTGTCGTCTTACTGATACCGCTAGTTGTCCAATAAGGGTTAGTGTGTGTCAAGATAACATTACGGTTAGTCTTAGACGTACTAAAGCTTAAACCTAAGTTAGTACCAGAGCCAAAGATATTATCTTGGTTAATACCCGCTTGGAAAGTTAGCTTATCAGTAGAACCATATCCCACACCAAAGTTCACCATGCCAGTTGGTTTTTCTTTAACCACCACATTGACATCCACTTGGTCGTCAGAACCCTCTACTGGTACTTGTGTCACATCAACGCTATTGAAGTAACCTAGACGGTCAATACGGTCGCGTGAAGTTGATAGGCGTGTTGCATCATACCAAGCCGCCTCAGATTGACGCATTTCACGACGAATGACTTGGTCACGTGTACGTACGTTGCCACCGATATTGATTTGGCGAACATAGACACGTTTGCCAGGGTTAACGAAGAAAACAATATCGACCTCTTGAGAACCTGCAACAGGTTGCGGTACAGGATTAACCTCTGCGAGTGCATAGCCTAATTCACCTAGACGTAAGGTAATCGCATTTGCCGTTTGACGAGCCTTAGTGATATTGAATAATTCACCTGGTTTATTGACGATAAGCGCTTGTAGCTCATCATTAAGCCCCATTAAATCACCAGCCACTTGTACACGACGCACGGTATATTGCTGACCCTCTTGTAGTGTCATATTGATACCGATGTCTTCTAGGTTTGGTGAAATCGTGACTTGTGGTGTATCGACTTTTACATCCAGATAACCGCGATCCATATAGTAGTCGCGAATTTTCTCCACATCAGAATTTAAAATTTCACGAGAGAATTTATCCGTACCGGTATACCATGTCATAAAACCCGGTGTCGTCAAATCCATCTCATCTTTGAGGTCTGATGAAGAAATCGCTTCATTACCTACAAAGTTAATATCAGTAATACGAGCGCGTTTGCCCTCATTAACTTGGAAACTCACACCTACACGGTTATTAGGCAATGGTGTCAATGTCGATTTAACATCAACACTATAGTTACCCTTAGCGACATATTGATTACGCAATTCTGTAACAGCACGGTCTAATAAGGCTGGGTCATAAGCACGACCCTCGCCAAAACCAACACCACGCAAGCTCTCAAGAACCATATCGTCTTTAAAAGCATTCATCCCCTCAAAGAGAATCGACGCAATAGTTGGACGCTCATCAACAGCAATATGCACTACCTTCCCTTGTGTAGTGATTTGCACATCGTTAAATAAGCCAGTTGCATAAAGACGGCGTAAAGAATCAGTCGCCATCTCTTCGTTAAATGTCGAGCCTACACGTGCAGGGATATAACTGAAGACCATACCTGGTTCGGCACTACGCAAACCCGTGATACGAATATCCTGCACAACAAACGGTGAAAAAGCACTCGCTGTTGCTGGTAATACAAGCGCAGATACCAAAGCGGCCATCGCTGTCTTGTTGAATTGTTTTAATGAGCGAATATCCATTCGTACATTCCTTGAAGATGAGTATCCAAATTTAACGGCTTATTTTAAGGCATAAAATGACTGTTTGTCAGTAACTTAGCCATGCTCCGCTAATAAAAACCTTGTTTTAAGTAAAGATTCTCAGTAAATCATTACTAAATGCAAAAACCATCAATAACAGTAGTAGTCCGTAGCCAACTTTCATCACCCCCATTAATAGGGCATCAGGCAAGGGTTTACCTCGAACTAACTCCACAAAATTAATCACCATCTGCCCCCCATCTAAGCCCGGAATCGGCAGTAAATTCAGTACTCCAATACTGATACTAATCAAGGCGATAAATTGCACAAAATTCATCAGTCCGTGCTGAGCGACTCTCCCTGAATAATCAGCAATCGTCAATGGTCCACTAATATTTTTTAAAGAGGCTTCACCAATGAGCATTTTACCCATCATTTTCAGCGAAAACCATGCAGTTTCCCATGTCTTTTCATTGGCTTTGATAAAAGCGTCAATAGGACCATAACGGGTATGCGTCATCGGATAAGCCGCTTGGAACTCTGTTTGAATTCGACCGACGGTACGCCCATTATCAAGAGTCACTTGTTCTGGTGTCATCGCTAGACTGAGGGTTGCTCCATCTCGCATAACATCAAGGGTAATTTCTTGATTCGGTGATTGTTGAATCTGCTCAATTAAAGCCGGCAGTTGTTCCACTGCTTGACCATTAATCGCGACTACCGCATCGCCCACTTTTAGACCCGCGCGCTCGGCAGGACCACCCTCGATAACACGATTAACCACTGGGTCTGGTGCCTGCAAAACTAAACCTGCTTCTTTAAGCAGATTGACATTTTCTAAGCTACCATTAAATGATTCAAAAGCCAGTACAACACCTTCAACAGCTCCCGAAGGACGCTCAATAGTCAATGTAGTAGTCTGACCGAGAGTTAGGGGTCCAGTCAGTTTATCCACGGCCTCAGACCAACTCGCCACTGTTGACTGATTAACAGCAACGATACGATCACCCTCGACTAAGCCTGCACGAGCCGCTACTGACTGTG
Source organism: Pelistega sp. (assembly GCA_034093535.1). Classification (GTDB taxonomy): domain Bacteria; phylum Pseudomonadota; class Gammaproteobacteria; order Burkholderiales; family Burkholderiaceae_B; genus Taylorella. The sequence continues at coordinate 10,408 of JAXECN010000043.1, read as the reverse complement.
GTGCTGGCGTCGCAATAATAGCATCAGGATGACGCTCACCAATCATCAATACAGCGGTATAAATTAAAATCCCTAATAGAAAACTAAATGCTGGTCCTGCCGCATAAATAACAATTTTTTCCCATGAACTACGTTCTGCGACAGACTCACCTACACGATAATCAGGGTGGTGCGGACGAGGCTCAGCTAATGGTTTAACATAACCACCTAAAGGCAACATAGAAATCGCCCATTCTGTGCCTTTTTTATCTGTACGCTGATAGAGTACCTTGCCAAAGCCGACAGAAAAACGCTCGACATGGACACCATAGTATCTCGCTGCTAAATAATGCCCATACTCATGGAAAACCACCACAATACTAATGGTGATAAGAAAAGTCAGTAAGCTAAACAATTGTTTCCTTTGAATAAAATAAATACTTATTCGCTAAATTAGCTCGCCATTTAGCTTTTCGAGTAGCTATCGTTAACTCGCTAAATAGCTTTGAGTTTTATGACGAACTTCTTGGTCAAATGCCAAGACATCATCAATACAAGATAACACAGGTGCTTGAATTTGCGTCAACATATTTTCAATCGTGCTAGCAATCTGCGTAAACTTCAAATGACCATCTAAGAATTGTTGCACAGCAATTTCATTGCTCGCATTTAATATCGTACACGCCCCTATCCCCTCTTTCATCGCATCAAATGCCAATCGCAAACAAGGATAGCGCGTCAAGTCTGGCGGCATAAAATCCAAGCGAGTCAATGCGGCAAGATTAAAATGAGCGGCATTATGAGTAATACGTTCGGGATAAGCCAAACTATAAGAAATCGGGATACGCATATCATGATGACCCAATTGTGCTAATAAAGAGCCATCAATAAACTGTACCATCGAATGAATCGTACTCTGTGGATGAATCACCACTTCAATTTGGTCTGGACTAAGGTCAAAAAGCCACTTCGCTTCAATCACTTCGAGACCCTTATTGAGCATAGTTGCCGAATCAACTGAAATCTTACGCCCCATATTCCAGTTCGGATGTTTACATGCCTGTGCAGGGGTGACATGCTCCAATGCTTCTAGCGGTAATTCTCGAAAAGGACCGCCTGAGGCAGTTACAATCACTTTTTGCAGATGACGTTTGGGGTCTTGCTGAGGAAGACACTGGAAGATGGCATTATGTTCACTATCAAGCGGCAATAAGGTAGCACCATAAGTCTTAACAGCGTTCATAAACAACTCACCAGCCGTCACCAACACCTCTTTATTGGCTAATAATATGGTCTTGCCTGCCTGTGCCGCTGCATAAGCACTGGCTAAACCAGCCGCACCTACAATAGCGCAGACGATAACTTCCGCTTGAGGGTCTTGAGCTGTTTCGCATAAACCTGCTTGACCCACACGAACCTCTGGTTGAACGGTTGAGGTATTTAATGATAAAAACTGTCGTTTTGCTTGTTCAGTCGGCACAATCACGACAGCCGGTTGGAACTTGACCGTCAAGTCGACTAATTTCTCCATACGAGAAAAAGCACTCAGCGCATAGACTTTATATTGATCAGGATGTGAGGCGATAATATCTAGCGTACTATCCCCTATCGAACCCGTGGCACCAAATACAACAACAGATTTCATAGCCGACTACTGAATATAAAGAAGGAAAATAAAGCACATCGCAATTGGGCTTACCGCAACGACAGAATCTAAGCGATCCCAAAAGCCACCATGTCCCGGCAATAGCTGACTAGAGTCTTTAACATTGGCACGGCGCTTCAAAAGGGATTCATATAAATCACCAAAAACAGAGACAACCGCCATCACAACGCCCACAGCCACCGAACCGACTAAACCGATATGTTTAACCAATAAGGCAGAGAAAGACCCTTCAATAAAGGCACTAACAATCATCCAAATTGCCACACTAATCACGCCACAAATCGCCCCAGAGCGTGTTTTCCCCGGGCTAATGGCAGGTGCTAATTTAGCGCCACCAAAATGCTTACCACCAAAGTACGCAAAAATATCCGCACACCAGATAATAATCAGGAAACTTAATAAAAACCAAGCCCCTAAAAAGACATAGCTAATCAGTATCGTAAACCATGTAGTAAACGCAGCAAAAACTGCTAATAAGCTATGCAGGATGCTGTTTTCAGTCACCTGTGTTTTGGCTTGGTAAAGCACCATAGGAACAATAAAAATCCACACAAAGCTGACAAAGAACTGCAGCATAATCAAAGTGGAAAACACCACAGTTGACCAAGGATTCGCCTGAAAGACTGTCGGCTTACTCAAGGCAATCAGAATATTATCACCCTCACCCGGCAGCAGTAAATAATAGCAAGCGATAAATGCCACAAAACTCACTGCCGCTACTACGCCAGCAATCAAGGACTTTGAAGAACTATTTAAACTAATCCGCAACCACTCAAACACCGTCAAGGCAGAAGCGGCGCTAATAAAGACTGCAAAATAAAGAGGATTACTTAAGCTGACCAATACAGCCAGAATGGCCAATAACACCACGGCCGTAATGATACGAGGAATTAACATAAGGTTTACGCTTCTTGCAGTTGAGCTGAAGTACGACCAAAACGACGTTCGCGTTGGGCATACCAAGAAACCGCCTCATCAAAATCAGCGGCAGAGAAATCTGGCCAATACTTATCGGAAAAATACAACTCCGTATAAGCTAATTGCCAAATCATAAAGTTTGAAATACGGCGTTCGCCACCCGTACGAATAAACAAATCGGGTTCGGGCATATCCGCTATACATAGATAAGGCGCAAAGTCTGCCTCTTGAATCGGCTGACCTACTAATTCTGGTCGTGCTGCTAACATACGTTGCATCGCTTGCATGATATCCCAGCGTCCACCATAATTGGCAGCAATGTTCACCGTCAGACCTGTATTATTCGCTGTAAGCTGTTCTGCTTCATGGATAAGTCCCTGAAGCTCTGGTGAAAAAGCACTTAAATCCCCTACCACCTTAAGACGCATATTATATTTATGCAACTTTACCGACTCTTTTTGTAAAGCTTTTACAAAAAGCTTCATCAGCAAACCCACCTCTTCTGCTGGACGTCGCCAATTCTCAGAACTAAAAGCAAATAAGGTTAAGTAAGGGATATTATTTTTTGCACAATACTCAACAGCACGACGTACCGCTTGTACTCCGCGAATATGTCCTGCTGTTCGAGGCAATAGACGCGCCGTCGCCCAACGTCCATTGCCATCCATAATGATGGCAACATGACGAGGTTTATCCGTTACACTAGGGATAGTTTGGGTAGAACTTTGCGTCATGACGGCAATTACACCTTCATAATTTCGGCTTCTTTTTCCGCCACAAGCTTATCAATTTCAGCGACAAATTTATCTGTCATCTTCTGAATCACATCTTGTGTACGACGATCATCATCTTCAGAGATTTCTTTGTCTTTTAATAGACGTTTTAAAGCGTCATTGGCATCACGACGTAAATTACGTACAGCTACTTTGCCGTCTTCACCCTCAGCACGCACGACTTTTGTTAAGTCACGACGACGCTCTTCTGTCAATGGTGGCATAGGCACACGAATAGACTCACCTAAAGCTACTGGATTCAGACCTAAATCAGATTCACGGATAGCCTTTTCAATTGGACCTGCCATGTTCTTTTCCCAAGGTTGTACATTTAATGTACGTGCGTCTACAACAGAGACATTGGCGACTTGACCTACGGGTACTTGAGAACCGTAATAATCGACAGTTACATGGTCAAGAATACCTGCATGTGCACGACCTGTACGGATTTTAGATAAGTTACCTTTTAAGTTTTCAATCGACTTACCCATACGAGTTTCAGCCGATTTTGTAATCTCAGAAATACTCATTGTTGACCTTTTTTGTTAATTTAATTTTGTTAATTTAAATATGAACTAATGTGCCTTCATCTTCACCAGCAATCGCACGTTTTAATGCACCCGGTTTATTGATTGAGAAGACATTAATAGGTAATTTTTGGTCGCGACATAAAGCAAATGCCGTTGCGTCCATCACTTCTAATCGTTTGCTGATAGCTTCATCAAAAGAAATACGTGCATAGCGTGTTGCATTAGGATCCTTTTTAGGGTCTGCCGTATAAATACCGTCTACTTTTGTTGCTTTTAAGACGATTTCCGCACCAATCTCAGCACCACGTAAAGCCGCAGCAGTATCAGTCGTAAAGAAAGGATTACCTGTACCAGCCGCAAAAATCACGACGCGTTTAGCTTCTAAGTAACGTAACGCTTTAGGACGGATGTATGGCTCAACCACTTGGTCAATATTTAAGGCTGACTGCACACGTGCTACCACACCGTGATTTTTCAAAGCGTCTTGTAATGCAAGAGCATTCATCACTGTCGCTAACATACCCATATAATCAGCTGTCGCACGATCCATACCCTGTGCACCCGGAGCGATACCACGGAAAATATTACCACCACCGATTACAATAGCTAACTCTACACCTTGTTTTGCAACTTCCGCAATTTCCTCAGTCATACGAATAATTGTAGAACGGTTGATACCGTAGGCATCTTCGCCCATAAGTGCTTCGCCAGATAACTTTAAAAGCACGCGTTTGTATGATGTGGTCATGACAAAATCCTTTTATAATCGAAACATAACAATCAAATCGCCGTCTATTATACGCTAAAATCCCTTAGCAAAACGGTGAAAATGCCTCTTCAATTAAAGTAATATCCCCAGCATTTAAGCGTTTTACATCAGACAATAGACGGCGAAAATGGCGTGCCCCCTGCTGTCCATTCATCAGCCCTAACATAGGCTTAATAACAGCACGCAATGGCGCTCCCTCTGTCATCGCCTTTTCTGCATAGGCTGTCATCTGACGAGCGACTTCTGCATTGTCAGCCACTGGCACATCAGCCCAAAGATGTCGGCTAATATCACGCAAGATATAAGGCTCATGCCAAGCAGCTCGCCCAATCATAATGCCATCAAACTCGCTCAAAAGTGCCTTTGATTGCTCAAGCTGATTAATCCCTCCATTGAGTATAAACAAAGCGTCAGGGAAGTCTTTTTTTAGCTGAGCTACCACCTCATAGCGCAATGGAGGAATCTCACGATTATCTTTAGGCGAAAGACCTTTTAACACCGCATTACGCGCATGAGAGATAAATACACGACAACCTGCTTCGTAGATTTTTGCGACAAAATCACGGACAAAAGCATAGCTTTCCTCATAGTCCAAGCCTAAGCGGTGCTTAACTGTCACGGGAATATCCACATGGTCTTGCATCGCCTTAATACAGTCTGCGACCAAATCTGCCTCTGCCATCAAACAAGCACCAAATGCCCCTTTTTGAACTCGCTCAGAAGGACAGCCACAATTAAGATTAATCTCATCATAACCCCACTCCTGCCCCAATTTAGCACAATGTACCAAAGCGTCAGGCTCACTACCGCCCAGTTGCAAAGCGACTGGATGTTCTTCTTGATTAAACATCAAATGTCTTGGCACATCACCATAAATTAACGCCCCTGTCGTCACCATCTCTGTATATAAAAGCGCATTGGGTGCTAGCAAACGATGGAAATAACGACAATGCCTGTCCGTCACATCAAGCATAGGCGCAATAGATAAACGCCACGCTTGTGTAGGGGATTGATAAAGACCCGATAAAGATTTTTGCATATAAAAATTATGAAAGACGAATATCGACCGCCGATTGCACACTACGGTCATTTAATTGTTTAAGTTCGCTATATTTGCGTAATACATCAGACTTATAGACAACACCTAATAATCGTGGCGGATGATTTAAATCAACCACTGGCAAACGCTCGCCGGCAAAATTCACAAAAGCATCTTGTGCTTGATCTAAATTCATGCCGATATGTAATGGAGCTAAATAAGTCCGCTCGATTAGGTCTGGCGGGATTGGTCCCCCTAAATCCTGACGAGATAATAACACACGTGTAATATCCGTATGAGCAATCGCACCTTGATATTCATTCTGTTCATTGACAATATAAACAAAACGAATTCTTTGCTCAGTAAATAAGTTTACCGCGTCTTGCAAGGTATGTTGAGGACCTAAAACGGTATTTGTTGGATGAAGTAGCCCTTTGACCTTTAATTTCGCAAGAGCCACACGTACCTCATCACTCTTATCACGCTGCTCTGTCACTTCAAACATCACACGCCCTGTCATCTTACGTGAGATAAAATAGGACAAAACCGTAGCTAAAATCAGTGGTGCAATAACAGAAAAACTATGACTCATCTCCACTACTAATACCACTGCCAATAAAGGCGCACTGGTGGCAGCCCCTAAAAAAGCCCCCATCCCCACCAATACTACTAATGGTGCATAGGTCGTCAATTCAGGGAAAATTAATGATAAAAATTGCAATAACAATAAAGACACACTGGCACCCACCAACATCACTGGGGTAATCACCCCACCAACAGCACCAGCCCCCACACTTAAACCCGTAGAGATTAACTTTAATAATAGAATACTAGCAATAGCATTCAATCCCCAAGAATCATTAATATAAGAATGAATTAAGGTATCGCCCTTACCTGCACTCCATGGCTCATAGACAAAAACACAGCCTAATAAAAAACCACCTAAACCTAAACACAAAACTTGCGGTAATTTTAATGAGGCAAAGAGTTGGCGACAGGTATCCAAATACTTTAAAAATAGCGGTGCCAACACGCCAGATACCAGACCAATAATTAAGGCAATCCAGATATAACGTGAGCCGACTAGCTCAATCGCAGGAATTTCGTACAGCCATGACTGGTAGCCCAAACTGGAAATTGTGATAAAAGAAGTCGCTGACGCAATCAATAAAGGCACTAAAATATGGCTAGCCATGCTGCCTAAAACAATTTCAGCTACCAATAAAGCCCCGGCAATGGGGGCAAAATAGGCCGCCGACACCCCTGCCGCTGCACCACAAGCCACCAACAACCGTAAATGTCTCGGTGCTAACTTAAAAAAGCGCCCCACGACAGACCCCACCATGGCTGCCAAGTGAATGATAGGACCCTCTCTCCCCAGTGACCACGCCGAAGCTGAAACACTCAAGGATGAGAATACCCGTAACATCCCCTGACGCAAAGATAGACGACCATTACCAATGGCTACCGCCTCCATGTAATCAGAGTTAGCATCAACCTTAATGCGACTCGCCAGATAAAGGCACAAACCTGCCACCAAGCCACCTACCGTAGGAATCACTAAGCGCTCTAGCGTAGACCATTTTTCTGCGATTAACACCACATCGCCTGATGTTTTGCTATGCAAGGTCTGTAAAAACTTAATAGATTCATGAAAAAGCACTGTCGTCAATGCCCCTGCCACGCCTAAAATCGCTGCCCACACCAAAATTGTCGTTTGCGTAAACAATCCTGGCTTATTCGCTAAATAGGTACGTAAGGACTGGGCTCGTTGGTAAAACATAAAATAAGTGCTAAATAAAGTTAACCCACTATTTTAAACGCATTATTGCGAATTCAGTGACTTTTGAAATCTGTTTATAGGTTTTTTTGCTAAAATAGCTTTTATTTATTTCATAGACTGTTATTGACGAAATGGCTGTTTTTACCACTGTTAGCAATGAACAAGCGCAAGCTTATCTACAAGAATATAATTTAGGCGAGCTCGTCTCCCTACAAGGCATCACGGCGGGTATTGAAAACACCAATTTCTTTTTAAACACCACGACTGGTGAATACGTACTAACTATCTTTGAAGTACTGACTTTTGAACAACTCCCCTTTTATATCCAATTAATGCACCACTTAGCGAGCAAAGGGATTAAAGTCCCTATGCCACAAGTCCGTAAAGACGGTGAGTTAATCGGTCAATTACTGGGCAAACCGGCTAGCATTGTGACTCGCTTAAACGGTGGCTATGAAGCAACACCAAGTAAAGCGCATTGTATTCTTGCGGCTGAAATTCAAGCACAGATTCATCTCGCTACACAAGACTATCCTATCCATCAACCGAACTTACGCGGTTTATCATGGTGGGAAGCCAACTACCCGAAGATTGAACCATTCTTGACACCAGAGTTAAATCAGCTCTATCAACAAGCCCTCAACGAACAAATCACACTACAAAACTCAGCCGCATGGCAGAATCTCCCCGGTAGCGCTTGCCACTGTGATTTATTCCGTGACAATGTTCTCTTTGCCGGCACTTACCAAACCCCAACCATGGGTGGTGTAATTGATTTTTATTTTGCAGGTGTGGACAAATGGATTTTTGATGTCGCTGTCGCTGTCAATGACTGGTGTATCCAGCGCGATACAGGTGAGTTTATTCGCCCCAATGTAAAAGCATGGCTACAAACCTATCATAAAATTCGTCCATTCACTGAGGCTGAGCGTGCCATTTGGCCACAAGCATTACGTGCTGCTGCCCTACGTTTCTGGACATCTCGCTTGTACGATTTCTACTTACCTCGTGCTGCCGAAACCTTAAAACCTCACGATCCAACCCACTTCGAGCGTGTCCTCAAACAACGCTTTAACGGTTATATTCCTGAACTTCCTTAAAGAGAGAGTTACACACCAGATGTTGCCGCATATTCGTTCGCATAGCCCTCTTACGGCTATTAGTTGGATTAAACAAGGTCTTAATCTCTATAAAAAACAATTTATTCGTTTTTCTTTGCTCTTTATTGCTGCCTCTATGCTGCTTTCAATAGCAACATTATTGCCGCTAATTGGGATATTCTTGGCGCTTATTTCTGTACCGCTCTCACAAATGCTGCTCTTTAATGCTGCCTATGGTACTCGCTTGCGTGGTCACTTTATTGCTAGTGATTTACGCCAGAAATTACATACAGGGAAAATTTGGGCACGATTACTTATCGCGACGATTATCAATGTCGCAATCGTCTATATCCTATTATCGACCCTGATGCCTAGCTTACCTGTTTCGACACAGGCTTATCTGAACTTAAGCGATCAACAGGCGCAAACACTACTTCTAGAGACCTATACCATTAGCAATGTACTGGCTCCTTTATTCTGTATCGGTGTCTACTTAATTCTTTCATTCTGGGTCTATCCGCTTATCTGTTGGGAAGATTTACCCGTCGTACGAGCTTTTATCCATTCATTTAAAGCCTCAATGTCTAATGCGATTGCATTATCATTAGTCATCATTTTCTTTATTGGCTTAAGTGCAGCCACTGTCTTTATCACAGAAACACTTTTTGAAGCGGTATTACCTAGTATCTCTGTATCCGTATCGCTGTTTTTGTTAAATACTATTGTGGTAGCGATTTATCTCACACTCTTTGTTGCCTATATGGAAATTTTTTACGGGAAAGAATAATTCTTTTTTATTTTTATAAGGGAAGTTAATTATGCATAAAAAACTCATCTTAACCGCACTGGTCAGTGCCTCATTAGCTGGTTGTGCTAACTTAAGTGTTGGTAGCATTATGGACGTAGGTGGCAGCTTATTTAAAGCAGCAACACTATCAGACCAAGAAATGCACAATATTGGTCTAGCAACAGCGAAGAAATACGACACTGAAAGTAAAGTAGCTGGCGCAAAAAGCAAATACACTCAGCGTCTAAACAAATTAACGCGTAACCTAAAAACCTACGAAGGTAAATCACTAAACTACAAAGTGTACTTATCAAACGAGGTGAATGCATTTGTAACACCTAGCGGTGATGTACGTGTTTATTCTGGTCTAATGGACAAAATGACAGATGACGAACTCGTCTTCGTATTGGGTCATGAAATCGGTCACTATGTTAAACAACATAGCAAAGGTCGCGTACGTACACAATTATTAGCAGTAGCGGCACAACAAGCAGCAGGTCTAAGCTCTAATGCTCTACTCGCTAGCCTATCTCAATCACAATTAGGTGAGTTGGCAAAAGGCGTGGTGAATGCACAATACTCTCAAAGCAATGAGTATGAAGCAGACGCTTACGGTCTAAAAGTCTTACAAGAAACAGGTCGTAAACCTCAAGCAGCCGTGTCTTCTTTACGTAAACTTGCTGCATTGGGTGAGTCAGGTGGTCTAGCTGAAGCTTTATTAGGCTCACACCCAGACTCAAACAAACGTGCTGACCGTATCGAAAAACAATTAGCTTCGGCTAAATAAATCGATTTAGACTAAATTAAAAGGACTGCCTCCTGTTCAATACAGGTTGCAGTCCTCTAACACCACTTCTTAACTAAACTGTCCAAATTTAGGGGGGCAGTTCAATAATCTGAACGGTTTTTTATCGCAGTTTAATCTTAATGTAGGTGCATATCGCTGATATACCCCTACTCATATAAGATTAGATTGCTTTTTCTAGCTCTGGAACAGCCGTGAATAAATCAGCAACTAAACCATAATCAGCAACACCAAAGATTGGGGCTTCTGCATCCTTGTT
>JAXECN010000042.1:0-36466 GCA_034093535.1 Pelistega sp. | reverse complement strand
TTAAACAGTGTGGTTGGAAAGAACTGGATGGAAATAATGATGGAATCCCTTGCAATAAACTTTATAGAAAGGCTCAACGTCAATGATTAATCACGAATTTCGACATCAATTCCCTTTTTTCCAAGAAAATGCTACTTGGGCTTATTTAGATTCTGCCGCCACGACATTAAAACCCCAAGTATTGATTGATAGTACAAACTGCTTTTATCACTCATCGGGGTCAGTACACCGTAGCCAATACGATCTTATTCAAACAGAACGTTATGAACTCGCACGAGATTTAGTTGCAAAACGTTTCAATGTAGAATCAAGAGATGCTATCATTTGGACAAGCGGAACGACACATTCATTAAACTTGGTCGCTCATGGTTTAGCCCATACACTCAACCCAGATGATGAAATTCTGATTTCTATTGCAGAACATCATGCAAATTTTATTCCTTGGCAACAATTAGCCATGCGAACACAATCTAAATTTATTGTGTTACCGCTAAATAATGAATATCAACTTGATGCGGAAATACTAACTCAGCATCTATCTGATAAAACAAAAATTGTTGCACTCAATTTAGTCTCTAATGTCACGGGTGTCCGTCAGCCTGTGGAGCAATTAATTCCACTCATTCGCCAACACTCATCTGCCAAAATCGTGTTAGATGTTGCTCAAGCGGTCTGCTCTGAACAGTTCGATGCGCAAGTACTCGATGCGGATTTCTATGCCTTTTCAGCTCATAAAATGTATGGACCAACAGGTGTAGGTGTTTTAATGGGAAAAAAAGCCAGCCTTGCACAACTTCAACCGCTCTTTTTTGGCGGAAAGATGCTACACACCGTAGATGAGCATCAGCTTACTTTAGCTGAACTCCCCTACCGTTTAGAAGCCGGTACACCCAATATTGCGGGTATCATTGCTTTTGGCGCTGTTTTGGAATGGCTAGAAACATGGGATTTTTCTGAACTAAATCAGCAGCTTTATCAACTTGCAGCAGACACACGCAAGCGGTTACTTTCTTATAAAAATTTGCAAATTATTGCAGACCATAGCCAAAGCCCAACAATTAGCTTTACGATAAAAGATCAACATCATGCGGATGTTGCTACGATTCTGACAGAACAACAAATTGCACTGCGTAGTGGGGAACACTGTGCTAAGCCTTATTTACGTTATTTAATGCAAACAGGAACGTTACGGCTATCCCTAGCACATTACAATACCGAGCAAGATCTTGAGCAATTTTTTAAAGCATTCGATTTTGCCTTAGATATTTTAGAAAATTAATCTCTATTTAGATCAAAAAATCGTAAATTACCCGAATTTCCTCTAGAACGAAAAGGCGTTATAAGGTAATCTGCACACCGTTTTTCAATTTATTTAAAAATTTTAATTATTTCGTTATAGGTATTTAATATGGTAAAAAAAATTGCTGTTTTAACCAGTGGTGGTGATGCACCAGGTATGAATGCCGCGATTCGTGGCGTAGTACGAGCAGGCTTAAGTGAAGGCTTTGAAGTTTATGGTATCCAAGATGGTTACTATGGCTTATATCACGATCGAGTGATTAAACTGGAACGCCGTTCTGTCTCTGAAGTGATCAATCGTGGTGGTACCTTCTTAGGTTCAGCTCGTTTCCCTGAATTTAAAAATCCAGAAGTACGCGCAAAATGTGTTGAAACCTTGAGAAAATATGAAATTGATGCTTTAGTCGTTATTGGTGGTGATGGCTCGTACATGGGTGCTAAATTACTTACTGAAGAACACGGTATTGCTTGTATCGGTTTACCAGGTACGATTGATAACGATGTAGCAGGTACAGATTACACTATCGGTTTCCAAACAGCACTTGAAACAGCATTAGAAGCGATTGACCGCTTACGTGATACATCAACCTCTCACCAACGAATCTCAATTGTTGAAATCATGGGGCGTCACTGTGGTGATTTAACGATCAGTGCAGCATTAGCTGGTGGTTGTGAATATATTGTTGTGCCTGAAAAAGGGTTAGATAAAGAATCTCTTATGCGTAATATCGGTGATGGTTTTGCTAAAGGTAAACGCCATGCCATTATTGCAATCACAGAATTAATGACAGATGTTCACCAATTAGCGAAAGAAATTGAAGAACGCTTCGGTCACGAAACCCGTGCAACCGTGTTAGGTCACACACAACGTGGCGGTGCACCTTGTGCATTTGACCGCATTCTTGCATCTCGTATGGGTGTGTATGCCGTTGAATTATTAAAACAAGGTCATGGTGGCCGCTGTGTAGGTATTCAAAACGAAAAACTGGTTCACCACGACATCATTGATGCGATTACCAATATGCGTCGTCCATTTAAAGAGGAAATTTTCGAAACATCTCGTAAATTGTTCTAATACGTAAAAGTATTGAATATAATAGATAAAATGGTACTGAGAAAAGTAATTTAAATTCTTGGGACTCTAGTAGATTAGCAATATGTTAGTTTACTAGGGCCCCATTATTTAATAAACTTTCTGAAATCAAATATTATTTGCTCTCTATTTTTTAAGATTTATCTTATCTCATAGCTAAGAGTATAACTGATTAAGATCTTTTGATATCGTATATGTTGATAAACGCTTCAGACAAAGAATGAGAGGATTTTTCTTTCAATGAAAAACCGGTCATTTGGTATGTTATTCAGAAATAGATATCTGAATAAACTGGAGATGGTTCAACTTTTAAATAATTTAGATATAAAATTACCGCACTTTATCATATTAAAGTGCGGTAATACTATCTAAGAATCAGAATTAACCACCGAAATCATCTAATAAGATGTTTTCATCTTCTACACCAAGATCTTTTAACATCTTGATCACAGAAGCATTCATAATTGGTGGACCACACATATAGTATTCACAATCTTCTGGAGCTTCGTGATCTTTTAAGTAGTGTTCATAAAGCACATTGTGAATAAAGCCTGTGTAACCGTCCCAGTTATCACCCGGTTGTGGATCAGAGAGAGCCACATACCATTTGAAGTTGTCGTTCTCTGCTTGTAAACCGTCGAAATCTTCTACATAGAACATTTCACGTTTAGAACGAGCACCATACCAGAAGGTCATTTTACGTTTAGATTTCAGACGTTTTAACTGGTCGAAAATGTGTGAACGCATTGGTGCCATACCTGCACCACCACCGATGAAGACCATTTCTGCATCAGTATCTTTAGCGAAGAACTCACCAAATGGACCTGAAATTGTCACTTTATCACCCGGTTTTAATGACCAAATATACGATGACATCTGACCCGGAGCAACATCTGGATTATTTGGCGGAGGGCAAGCAATACGCACGTTTAGCATAATAATACCCTTCTCTTCTGGATATGAAGCCATTGAGTAAGCACGCACAATCGGCTCATCAACTTTAGAGACATAGCGCCATAGGTTAAATTTATCCCAATCCTCATGATACTCTTCTGGAATATCAAAGTCTTTATAAGCAACGGTATGAGGACCTGCTTCAATTTGGATATAACCACCTGCACGGAAAGGCACTTCTTCGCCCTCTGGGATAGCCAGTTTTAACTCTTTAATAAAGGTCGCTTTATTGTCATTAGAGATAACCGTACATTCCCATTTTTTTACACCAAATACGTCTTCAGGTAATTCAACTTCCATATTACCTTTAACATTGACTTGGCAAGATAGACGGCAACCCTCTTTTGCCTCACGCTTATTAATATGCGATAACTCGGTCGGTAAAATATCGCCACCGCCACTTTTGACGATAACACGACATTGACCACAAGAACCACCACCACCACAAGCAGATGACACGAAGATACCTTTGCTCGCTAATGCTCCTAAGAGTTTGCCACCAGCAGGTAAGGTAATTGCCTTTTCTGGGTCATCATTAATTGAAATAGTAATATCGCCACTATTGACGAGTTTTGATTTGGCTAAAAGGATGATTAAGGCTAAAGCCAAAATCACCACTGTAAACATAATGATACCTAAGGTAATTTCCATTCGATATCCTCCTTAAAGCTGAATACCAGAAAATGACATAAACCCTAGTGCCATCAAACCACCACTGATAAAGGTAATGCCTAAACCACGCAAGCCTTTTGGTACATCGGCGTACTTCATTTTCTCTGTAATACCTGCCAATGCCACAATCGCTAACATCCAGCCAAGACCTGCACCGGTACCGTATACCACCGATTCAGCGAAGTTATAGTCACGCTGAACCATAAATGACACGCCACCAAAAATCGCACAGTTTACGGCAATCAATGGTAAGAAAATACCCAAAGCATTGTAAAGCGCTGGGAAATACTTATCTAAGACCATCTCTAGAATTTGCACAATCGCCGCAATAACACCAATAAAGGTAATGAATTTTAAGAAAGTTAAATCCACGCCTTCAACGATAGCACCGTCTTTAAGGACTAAAGAGAAAACCAATTGGTTTACTGGTACAGAAATCGCTAATACTACGGTAACGGCAACACCTAAACCAAATGCTGTGCTAATTTTCTTAGAAACTGCCAAGAAGGTACACATTCCTAAGAAAAAGGATAAAGCCATATTCTCAATGAAGATAGACTTTACGAAAATCGCAATATAGTGTTCCATCTTTTACTTCTCCGCCTGCTCTGGTCTTAAAGTACGAAGACCCCAGATGATAAAACCAATAATAAAGAATGCACTTGGTGCCAATAGGAACAAGCCATTTGCCTGATACCAACCACCGTCTTGGATAGTTTGGAAAATGGTGATGCCGAATAATTTGCCTGAACCGATTAATTCACGGATAAAGGCAACAATCACTAAAATCACACCATAGCCAAGACCATTACCGAGCCCATCAACAAAACTCGCAACAGGCGGTTCTTTCATCGCAAAGGCTTCGGCACGACCCATCACGATACAGTTGGTAATAATCAGACCCACAAATACCGATAACTGCTTAGATAATTCATAAGCATAGGCTTGTAGTACTTGGTCAACTAAAGTCACTAGCGAAGCAATAATCGCCATCTGCACAATGATACGAATACTATTCGGAATATAGTGACGAATGGCTGAGATAAAGAAACTCGAAAATGCCGTCACTAAGCTCACTGAAATCGCCATCACCACAGCGGTTTCTAATTTTGTCGTCACCGCTAATGCCGAACAAATACCAAGAATTTGTAAAGCAATCGGGTTATTCGAAATAATTGGTGAGACTAATAGCTCTTTTAAACGCTTTGTATCCGCCATTATTGTGCTCCTGCCTTAATCTTTGCTAAATATGGACCAAAGCCATTTTGACTAAACCAGTAGTTAAATGAACCTTGGACACCCTTAGTCGTCATCGTGGCACCTGAAAGGCCATCAACACCATGCACGGTATCTGCCGAAGCGCCTTTGCCGACATGAATCGCTACAGCACCTTGGTCATTGTAGAGTTTCTTGCCAACAAAGCCTTTTTGCCATAATGGATTGGCAATCTCCCCACCAAGACCTGCTGTTTCGCCTTGGTCATAATAGGTAATGCCATTAATCGTATTCCCATCAGGTTGTACAGCGACAAAGCCATACATCACTGACCATAGACCTGTACCATGCATAGGCAATACGATTTGATCGACTTTACCCTCAGCATTCTTCACTAAATATACCTCAGCATACTTAGCACGACGCTTCAGACCGGCAAAGTCATCTTCAGGATTAATTGCCACGCTCTGTGCTGGGTCTTTGGCAGCAGCACGCATATCAAAATTGCTCACACCGTCAACATAATCACCTGTTGCTAAGTCAACGATACGCGACTCAATACGCTCACTGTAAACAGTAGGAATATTGGTTTTAGGTTGTAATAAGCCTGCAACACTGAGAATATTCTTCTGTTTGTCGAGTAATTTTTGTTCGTTTTGGATAGGTTTCAGACCAACCGCTGCACCTGCTACGATGACAGAACACACGAGGCTCACTGCCAACACGACAGCCACGGTACCGCCAAAACTGTCTTTATTAAATTTTGCCATTATGCACTCTCCTGCTCTGCATTATCACCGTTACGAGCTTTACGACGCTTGATGTTGGCTTTAACCACGAGGAAGTCAAAAATTGGAGCAAATAAGTTAGCAAATAGAATCGCTAACATCATACCCTCTGGGTAAGCTGGGTTAACCACACGAATTAACACACACATCACACCAATTAAAATACCGTACCACCATTTGCCTTTGTTAGTAAAAGACGCTGATACAGGATCGGTTGCCATAAAAATCATACCGATTGCAAAGCCACCTAACACGAGGTGCCAATGCCATGGCATAGCAAACATAGGGTTAGTGTCTGAACCAATGCTATTAAATAGCAATGATGCCGCCACCATACCAATCATCACCCCAGCGATAATTCGCCACGAAGCAATACGAGTAAAGACGATAAAACAGCCACCAATAATTAAGGCAAGCGTAGACACTTCACCGACTGAACCCGGCATATTACCGAGGAAAGCATCCATCCAAGTAATACTCTCACCTGTTACGCCATGCTTAAGACCCGCCATACCACCAGATGCCCATTGTGATAAAGCCGTTGCACCTGAATAACCATCAACTGCTGTCCACACGGAATCACCCGAAATCTGTGCTGGGTAAGCAAAGAATAAGAAGGCACGACCTGCTAATGCTGGGTTCATGAAGTTTTTACCGACACCACCAAACATCTCTTTAGCGACAACCACACCAAAGGTAATCCCTAAAGCGGCTTGCCATAGTGGTAAAGTTGGCGGCACAATCAAGGCAAACAAGATTGAGGTCACAAAAAAGCCCTCATTAATCTCGTGTTTACGGATAGAGGCAAATAATACCTCCCAGAAGCCACCTACAACAAACACCACCGCATAAATCGGTAAGAAGAATACCGCACCGAGGGCAAACTTACTCATCACGCTAGCATTGGCGGATAAATCAATCCCTAAGCTCATCGCCAAAGCATAATGCCAATCAGAAGCGATATTTTGCTCTAATAAACCTAAATGATTAACCGCAAGAATAGCTTGTGCACCCGCATTGTACATCCCATAGAACATCGCTGGGAACAATGATAGCCACACTAAAATCATCATACGCTTAGAATCTAAAGCGTCACGGACATGTAAGAACTTACGTGTGACATTGCCTTGGGTGTAGAGCGCTGTCGCAATCGCCTCATAAAGGGCATACCATTTTTCGTGCTTACCACCCGGTAGGAAATTAGGCTCGATTTTTTCGAGAAAATTCTTTAAACCCATTATTAACCTTCCTTCTCAATCTTATCGAGTACATTGCGTAATAAAGACGCATACTCATATTTACCCGGGCACACAAAGCTACAAAGCGCTAAGTCTTCTTCGTCAAGCTCCAAACAGCCCAAGGCTTGTGCACTATCCGTATCACCCACAATCAAATCACGCAATAATAATGTAGGCAAAATATCTAATGGCATAACACGCTCATAAGTACCAATAGGTACCATCGCACGCTCGCTACCATTCATCGCCGAGGTAAATTTAAATAGTTTATTTTTTAGGAAATGTCCAAATGTCGTACGTGTAATGGTGTACTTATCCGCACTTGGAATCACCCAACCAAAGAGTTCTTTATGGCGACCCTCAGCAATCACAGAAACTTGTAAGTGATAGCGACCTAGATAATCATGAGCACCTACGGCTGTCGCGCCATTGAGAACCGAACCAGAAATCACACGGTTATCCCCAGCGGCTAATTCACCTGCAACGAGGTCAGAAATTTTAGCGCCTAATACGGTACGAACAAGACGAGGCTTATTCACTTGAGGACCGGCTAAAGCGACCACACGAGAATTATCCAACTGACCTGTCGTGAATAAGCGACCAATCGCCATCACATCTTGATAATTAATCGTCCAGACGGTTTTCTTCGCACCCACTGGCTCAATAAAGTGAATATGTGTCCCTACTAAACCTGCAGGGTGAACACCGGCAAACTCATGCACCTGAACATTAGCCATCGCTGTGGTCGGTACAGCGGCTCCAGCTGCTTTACAGAGATGGACTTTATTGTCAGTCAGACGACTGATAACTGTTAAACCATTAATAAAATCATCGCTACGCTCAGCAATAATCACCGCAGGATCTGCCGCCAGCGGATTCGTGTCCATCGCATTCACGAAAATAGCAGCTGGACGAGCGTCAATCGCGGGTACTTTACTAAATGGGCGTGTACGTAAAGCCGTCCATAAGCCAGACGCAACTAAGTTACGACGTACGGTCTCATTGTCCAAAGCCGCTAAAATATCTGCTGTATATGACTCAAATTGAACTTGTTCATCACCAGCAAGGGCAATAACGACTGATTGTAAAACACGCTTTTCACCACGATGAATCGCCACAACTTTACCAGCCGCAGGTGCTGTATAGACCACACCTGGATTTTTCTTATCCTCAAAAAGGATTTGACCTTTTTTTACGGTATCGCCCTCTTGAACACGCATAGAAGGACGCATACCCACATACTCTTCGCCAAGCACTGCCACTTCTGTGACTGAATTACCGTCATAGATGGCTTGCTCTGGTTTACCTGCAATAGGTAAATCTAAACCTTTTTTGATTCTAATCATCTGTTTGGATTACTATAATTAGATTAATAAAAAGAAAGACGCTCTATAAGCGCTTTTTCTTGACATAGCTTTTCATTTTACCTTAATTAGCCTTTATCGACACGAAAAGTTACAGTTTCTATGCAAATTCAAACCCTAGGGAAAACCCCTAGATGCATCCCCTAACCCCCAAATAAAAAACCACTTAACTGCCTAAACAATTAAGTGGATTTATGTATCACTCTTCAAACGCTTATCAACGTCTTTAGAAGTCTAGAAGATGAACGTTAATTAAGCACCTGCTTTATAACGCTCTGCACTAGAAGCAATTTCTTCTTTAGCAGCGTCAGGACCTGCCCAACCAGTCACTTTTACCCATTTACCTTTTTCTAGGTCTTTGTAGTGCTCGAAGAAGTGTTGAATTTGTTTTAACTCAACTTCTGGTAAGTCTTCAACTGTTTTGATGTTGCTATACACCGGGTAAAGTTTATCAACAGGTACCGCCAATAATTTAGCGTCTTGACCTGCTTCATCTTCCATCTGTAATACGCCTAAAGCACGGCATTTAATCACAGAACCCACTGCCACTGGGAATGGTGTTTTAACCAATACGTCTACTGGGTCGCCATCTAATGATAGTGTTTGTGGGATATAACCGTAGTTACATGGGTAGTGCATTGCAGTTAACATAAAGCGATCAACAAAAACCGCACCAGATTCTTTATCTACTTCGTATTTTACTGGGTCAGAATTCATAGGGATTTCAATCACGACATTGAATTCTTCTGGTAATTTAGAACCTGCTGGAACGTTTGCTAAACTCATTTTTCTACCTTTTTAAAAGAGATTAAAACTAATAAATAAAATATAGGATAAACCAATCACATTACTTATGAAGTGTCGGTGGAGCTGAGTCAAAGTACTCATCATCCGATTTGTTCTCAATGATACCACGACCTGTTTCAACATTGTTTGCTAAGAAACGGTCATCCAGTTTGTCGAGATTTTTCACATCAGGAGGTGTTGATGGGTCATTACTCATATCCGCAGCGGCTAATACGCCAGCCACATCGGCACCCGCTAATGCTGCCGCACTTCCTGAAGCCAAACGCCAATGACGAATAGCCTCTTGCTGACGACCTTGGCGATCATTAAGCACACCTAATAAGGCGTGTGCCTTAGCATTATCTTGAATCTCTAAACTCTTATTCAAATAACGCTCGGCTTGACCCCACAACTTAGCCATCAAACATAATTGACCCAATGTAACAAGCAACTCAGGGTTATTTTCATCAACCGCTAACCAACGCTGTGCTTGGTTAATGCGTGAACTCACCTCTGACTCAGGGCAACGGACATATTGTGCTAATAGACGAGAATCCAGTTTTTGGTGAAGTGAAATTTCCAATGCTTCACCTGCTTTATTGAAGTCTTCTAACTGCTCAAAACGCGATGCCATCATCAAGGCAATATTAGGAATGGCTTTTTCATCACGGCTAAGCGTATTGTAGAAGTTTTGAGCTTCTTCAAAAGAGGCATTTGCCATATAAATCGCCCCATAATGGTCTAATAAAGCTCGCATTTCATCTTCTGTGATTAAATTCTTACGAACTAATTTACGTGCTGTATCGACCATCTTCAATGTCATACCAGTTTGACGGTATGCACGTAAGAGTAATTGTTCGGCATGCGAATTTTTCGTATCTACCTTAGTCGCAAACTCCAGATGGTCAAGTGCTTCAAAGCCCTTACCTTGCTCTAACAATAACTCGGCTTGCACAATCGCCACTGCAGCCTCAAAGCGAGGATTTGTCTTAGCTCGCTGGCGAGCGTCTGCTAATAGGCTATCACGTTTGTCAAATTTACCTAAATCATGAGAAGCACGTGCTGCCGCCATACTCGCTAAGATTTGACGCTTAAAATTATCGGTATGGTCGACTAAGCGCAATAAGTCTTTTTCGGCTTTATCGCTACGACCTTCGAGTAATTCAATCCAACCTTGCTCTAATAAAGAAACATCTTTTTCTTCGTGACGCTTATCAGACCAACGAGAAAAGCGTTTAGGGAGCTCCAATACACGTACAATCAAACGCACGACAATATAAAGCACGCCAAAGGCAACGATTAAGAATAATAAAGCGGTCAATAAAGACATTGTGCGACGTTCATCACCTGTGATTAACATCACGCTATCTGTATTGTCTTTTAGGAAGAACACCGCAAGGATTGCCAAGCCAAAAAGAATTGCTAATTTAATAATTGCTCGCATATTTTTTCCTTTCTTAGTTCTCAATACGTAATTGACGAGCGAACTGCTCTAATGCCTGCTGTGTATTTGATAAAGCAGGTAATGTCGATTGCACCGATGTCGCCATCAGTTGGCGGGCCAATGCCACGGCTTGCTGCGTTTTCTCTACATTAAGATTGTAGTAAGTCAGCAATTGTTGTTCGACTTTTTGTGTAGCAGCTTTCCATACCGCTTCTTGGCGTTTTAATAATGCTTCTTGTGCAATACTTAATTGACGCAATGTCTCCGCACGCTGGGCTTGAATATCACTAACTGCCATCGTTGCCATCGCTGGATTAGAAAGCTTTTCTACCGTGATTAAACCACCTAAATCAGAACGGATAGCGTCATACGCTTGTGCAGGCAGACGCTCTACTTGATTAATTGCTCGGTCTAACCATGAACCCTCTGCTGTACTTGTTGTCGATGTAGTCTCTGTTGCTGTGCTTGGTGTCGCGACGGTATCACCCGCACCCTCAGCACTGACAAAAGGTGCTGTCTTGACTAGCTCTGCTAATTCATTAGTCGCTTTAAACAACTGGTCTAAGTTGATGTCAGCCGCATTGCTCAATGTCTGAATATCTTGGTCAACTGCTTGACGGACGTTATCCCATAAATTGTCATTATGCAGCACTAATTGACCTTTTAGCACGTTTAACGCTTTAAGTGCATTATCTTTATTGACGCGCACCGAACGCTCAAAATCAGCTGCTTGATAGAGTCCACTCATCTCATTCAAAACATTACGCAATGCTGCTTGTTTCTGCTCTTTGGCTTGTTGTTCGGCAGCCACTGATTGTGCTTCTTTCAGCTGTTGTACTAATTGCGTAATTTGTTGTTCTTGGGCAGCAAGACGTGCTTCTAAAGCTGCTACAGGTGCAGCAGATGTACCTGTCGTAGGCTCAGTCGCTATCGCTTGCTCTGTTGCGCTTGACTGCTCTGACGGTTGACCCTCCGTAGCACTTGTATCTGTTGCCTGTTCACTTGCAGATTGCTCTGTTGAGGCTGATTGTTCTGGCGTTACTTGCTCTGTTGTGGCAGATGGCTCACCCTCTTGGCTTGTTTGCTCTGTCGCAGTAGTAGGTTGAGCCTCACTCGATGTGCTCGTACCGACTAATTCATCGGCAATCGCCTTGGCTGATTCCTCTGTCTTTTTCATCGTATCAGCAACTTCTTTACTGAGTGTATCAACCACTGATGGTTCTGCCGCGGCTCCTTCTGACGCTGTCGCTGATGTGCTATTGTTAGCCGCTTCAGCAGAAGTTTCACTCGTAGCTGATGTTGACGTTGCTGATGAAGATTCAGTACTAGCCGCACTCGGTGTCGTATCTGTCACTGATGTTGTTGCCGAGGATTCTGTCGCGGCATTATCCGCAGTCGCCTGCTCTGCTGTCGTAGTCGAGCTCGTGCTAACTGTGTTCGTATCCGCACCTAAACCGAATAGATTGTTCTGTTGTGCATAGTAATAACCACCACCGGCTAGAGAGGCGAGGATTGCTCCACCAAGAACAACTTTACCAAAACCTCCGCGAGAGGTTTTTTCTGCTGTTGTACTGACTTCTTCTGAAGCCGTTTCTGCAGCAGATGTTGTCATCGTATCAGCGGATTCCACTGCTTGCTCAACAGTTTCTACCGTTTGTTCTACTGGTTCAGCTTCAGCACTATCCTGCGATGTACTTTCAATCGCCTCTGCAGCAACAGTAGATTCTTCTAGTGTCACTTCGGTTGCAGGTGTCGTCGTATCAACTACCTGTTCGATAGTTTCTGTTTTTTTCGTCTCTATTTGTTCTAATTCTTGAGTTTCTGTTTTTTCATTCATCGTCGTTAACTCTTGTTGAAGGGGTTCTTCTCGGGCTGATAAAGATTGTTCTGGGACCGCAGAAACATTTGTTTTAGCACTTCTACGATGTGCGGGACGACGCCCTGTTCTATATTTTGTCCTTTGTGTCATTTTAATCCTCTCAGTCATTACACATGATGTTGATATAAACAACTATACACAATTTTAGCCGATATTGTGTGCGTGCTTAAGCATTGTAGACTGAATTTGCGTATTTTCAGTATCAATCAGTTTAATCGTAAAACCAGTAGCTTGCTCACCATTAGGAGAAATCTGGGCAAGCACCTCTTTAAGTACTTCAGCAATCCGCGGATGAATCACCCAAAACTGCTGCTGTACCGCAATTTGCTGACAATACTTCCAAATACCGTGCTGATGTAAAGTCATCAATAAGGCTCTGACACTTTCGCTACTCGTAAATAACCATTGCAAGCAAACTGGGGCTGATAAATTTAATAGCTGATGTTCTTGTTCTTGCGTAAGCGTGCTTGGTAATCGCTGATAAATCGTATGTGTATGCACCACAATACCTTGCTGCTGTAACTGCTCTAATAGCCAATTACGCCCCGTCTCGCCACGCACTAATAATAAGCGATGTAAGGGTTCTTGTTCTTGTAAAGCCTGCAGCAGCGCCTCGGAGTCATTACCCTCTGTCGCACTAATAATGCGTGTTGGTGCAATACCGTGGCGTAATAAAGCCTCTTTACTACCACCACCTACGGCTAAAAAACGTAACTGTGCCGGTACGCTTATTGACTGTTCAGCTAATATGCTGAAAAAAATATCAATCGCCAAAGGACTGACACAAAATACCGCGTCAAATTGCCCCAGTTGTTGAAAATCCATCTGTGCCGATGTCCTCAATGCCGACCAAGCATAAGGGTTTATCGTCAAGGCAGGCAAAGATAGAACGTGTATATTACCTAGCTGCTGCTCACATATCGCCGCCTGTAAAGAAAAAGCCAAGTCTTTATTCTTGGCTTCTGGTCTGGTCAAAATAAGAATATGTTGCATACGCAATTATGCTTTGGCTTGTGCAAGTGCCTGTTCGACCAAGGCAAGACCACCTTTATCCTTAAGCTGTTGCGCCACTTGTAAGCCTAATTGTTCGGCTTGAGCGACATCACCTGTTAATGAAGCACGTAAAATAGTCTTACCGTCTGTCGATGCCACTAATGCATCAATTGATAATTGCTCACCTTGTAAGCTAGCATGTGCCGCCAATGGTACTTGACAAGAACCACCCAATGCTAAAGACACCGCCCGCTCAGCCACCGTACATTGTTGTGTAGGGGTATGTTTTAAGGCTTGTAATAAAGCGAACACATCTTGACGCGCTTCTAAAATCTCAATCCCTAAAGCGCCCTGACCTGCTGCGGGCAGACTATCTTCAATAGCAATATAGGCACGGATACGCTCTGCGAGATTTAAGCGCTTAAGTCCTGCTGCAGCTAAAATGATGGCAGCGTATTGCCCCTCATCCAATTTACGTAAGCGAGTATCTAAATTGCCTCGCAAAGGCTTAACCTCAAGATGAGGATAGCGTTCACGGATTTGTGATTCACGGCGCAAGCTCGATGTCCCGACCACTGCACCTGCTGGCAAATCAGCCAAGCTAGCATAATCATTGGACACAAAAGCATCACGAGGATCTTCACGTTCCATCACGCAAGCTAATTGGAATGGGCTTTTTAAATCAACAGGAACATCTTTTAAGGAATGTACCGCTAAATCTGCTCGACCATCTAATAAGGCTGTCTCAAGTTCTTTGACAAATAAGCCTTTGCCGCCCACTTTTGATAAAGTTTTATCCAAAATCTGATCACCACGTGTGGTCATCTTGAGTAATTCAACACGGGTATTGGGATAAAGCTCAGCAAGTCTCGCTTGTACATGCTCCGCTTGCCATAAAGCAAGACGACTTTCACGAGTAGCGATAACGAGTTTTTCTGGGGCTTGAACAGTCATTATGTCTTCCTAAAAATGCCATGTCGGATGATAACGCTCCAACACTCTGTTTAAGTAGTAGAGATTATACACCCGACACTGGTTTTGTGACACCTCTTTCGAGGTGCTTATCACGATAAGTTTAGCGTAGATAATTCGCTGCTATCGTCAATACAACACCAAGTACAAATACGATACTAAGCCATTGTAATAACGAAAGACCTGATTTTTTACTCATTATTCTGCCGCCATTTTGCTTTTTTTGCTCTTCGCTAAAAGCGTACCTACCACAACAACAAAGATAGCACCAATTGCACTTGCTACTTTGTCAATACGCCATTGAGCGCTTTCGAGAGGGATATCACCGACAATGCTCTTACCAAAGTCAGTTAGACCAGACGCCACCCATTGTGTACCTTGTTGAACACCTTCAGCATCAAGGATTGGTGTATCTGCACCGATATATAATTGTTTGAGAACAATAATATCTGTCACTAACATATGACCTGCAATCCAACCTAATAAAGCAGCACCCGCCACGATTACGAGAGGGAAACGGTCGATAAGTTTAAGTACTAAAGTACTACCCCAAATGATGATAGGTACAGAAACTAATAAACCGAAAATCACATAGCCCATTTGGTGAGCATGGTCTGTTTGTTGAGCTGCACCAGCAATCGCGATAACGTTGTCTAGACTCATCACGAAGTCAGCAATCAGGATTGTTTTAACCGCTGACCATACTGTTGTACCACCCTCGATATTGCCATGTTCATCATGTTGTGGAAGTAATAACTTCACACCAATCCATAATAGTAATACCGCACCCACAATCTTCACAAAAGGAATATTTAATAATTCCATCGCAAAGAAAATTAAGACAACACGCATCGCAATCGCACCAAATGTACCCCATAAGATACCTTGCATACGCTTCGCTTTTTCTAGATTACGAGATGCCAATGCGATAATAACGGCATTATCACCACCCAATAGGATATCGATAATCACAATACTGACTACCACACCCCAGTTAATCGTTTCGAACCACTCTAACATTTGAACCCTTTGATTGAGCCACTCATTGATAACAATAAGTGATTTATGTTACTAAATTTTTCTAAGCTTCTAAGACAACAAAACCGCCACTACAAACGAATAAAGTAATGGCGGTCTGTCATCTAAAAAGACTAAATTATAGAATTGACTTCAATAATTTGCCCATTTCAGATGGATTACGTGTTGTCTTAATACCGCACGCTTCCATTACTTCTAGTTTCGCATCTGCTGTATCCGCACCACCAGAAATAAGAGCACCTGCGTGACCCATACGTTTTCCTGGAGGAGCTGTTACACCAGCGATGAAACCAACGATTGGTTTCTTCATGTTGTCTTTAGCCCATAAAGCTGCATTAACTTCGTCTGGACCACCGATTTCACCAATCATGATAACTGCGTCTGTGTCTGGATCGTCATTGAACATTTTTAATACGTCAATGTGTTTTAGACCGTTAATTGGGTCACCACCGATACCAACAGCAGATGATTGACCTAAGCCTAACTCTGTTAATTGAGCTACTGCTTCGTATGTCAATGTACCAGAACGAGATACCACACCGATACGACCTTTGCGATGGATATGACCTGGCATAATACCAATTTTGATTTCGTCAGGTGTGATTAAACCTGGGCAGTTTGGACCTAATAGCAATGTTTTGCTGTTAAGTTCGCGCATACGGTTACGCACTTCTAACATATCACGAACAGGGATACCCTCAGTGATACAAATTGCTAAATCAAGTTCTGCTTCAACGGCTTCTAGAATCGCTGCTGCTGCACCTGCTGGTGGAACATAGATAACAGAAACTGTTGCACCAGTTTGTTCTTTAGCTTCTTTTACTGTACCGTAAATAGGTACACCTTCGAAATCCTCACCAGCACGTTTCGGGTTTACACCTGCAACGAAACATTCTTTGCCGTTTGCGTACTCACGGCACATACGAGTGTGGAATTGACCTGTTTTACCAGTGATACCTTGAGTAATCACTTTAGTGTCTTTGTTAATAAGAATAGACATTGCTTAATTCCTTATTTCTTTGCAGCTTCAACAACTTTAGTTGCTGCTTCAGCCATCGTATCTGCACTGATAATTGGTAGACCAGATTCAGCTAACATTTTCTTACCGAGTTCTTCGTTAGTACCTTTCATACGAACAACTAATGGTACGTTTAGGTTAACTGCACGGCATGCTGTAATCACACCTTCTGCGATTACGTCACAACGCATAATACCACCGAAGATATTGACTAAGATGGCTTTAACATCGTCGTTCTTTAACATAATTTTGAACGCTTCAGTCACTTTTTCTGCTGTCGCACCACCACCAACGTCTAGGAAGTTAGCTGGCTCACCACCGAATAATTTAATGGTGTCCATCGTCGCCATCGCTAAACCTGCACCGTTAACTAAGCAGCCGATATTACCGTCTAGTTGGATGTAAGCTAAGTCAAATTTACTCGCTTCAACTTCTGCTGGGTCTTCTTCGTCTAGGTCACGGTAAGCCACGATTTCTGGGTGACGGAACAAAGCGTTAGAGTCGAAGTTAAATTTCGCATCTAATGCACGGATATCACCGTCGCCAGTTAGAATTAATGGGTTAATTTCAGCTAAAGAAGCGTCTGTATCCCAGTAAGCTTTATAAAGTTTTTGGAATTCGCCAGCTGCTTTTGCTACTGAACCCTCAGGTACACCAATACCACGAGCTAATTGCTCTGCTTCAGCTTGTGTTAAACCTGTTGCTGGGTCAACGAATACTTTTAAAATTTTCTCAGGAGTGTGCTCTGCCACTTCCTCGATGTCCATACCACCTTCGCTAGACGCCATAACGCAAACGCGTTGGGTGCCACGGTCAGTTACGATACCTACGTAGTATTCTTTCTTAATGTCAGCGCCCTCTTCGATCAATAAGCGATTAACTTTTTGACCTTCTGGACCTGTTTGGTGGGTAATCAACTGCATACCCAAGATTTGTGAAGATAGTTCACGAACTTCTTCAATAGAACGCGCTAGCTTAACACCGCCGCCTTTACCGCGACCACCAGCATGAATTTGAGCCTTAACTACCCATACTGGGCCGCCTAACTGCTCGGCTGCTTTAACTGCCTCTTCTACTGAAAAAGCTGGAATGCCACGAGGTACATTCACGCCAAATCCTTTCAGAAGCTCTTTGCCTTGATACTCATGAATCTTCATAGATAACCTATAAGAAGTGAATAAAATCCTAAGTAGGACGTGTATAAAATGAAAAATCTCTTTGCAGATTAATTGCTTTAATCAACAACCTGCTATTGTAGCATAGTAAGTATAAATTTTTAATCGGCTTGATACCATTCTGGATAAAACTCTTTAACCGCTGGCGAACTGAGTTTTAATGCGTGGCAGCCCTCTAATTGAAAAGGTCTTTTTCCTAAATCAGCGTTGCGTTTATTTCGTTGTTTGGCTAGGCTTTGTACAAAGACCGTCGGCAACAATGCTACTAACTCGGACATATGGGTACAGCCCTCAGTCTTAGCAAAACGCTCTTTGACTTTTTGTCGAAACCCACGCAATAAATGCAAGCCAATCAGTTGTCGATACGCTTCTTGGATACTAAAGCATACTTCGTTATAGGGCGCTGCGACATAACTGGCTTTAGCGTCTTCAATCACGCCCTCTTCTGTTACGGTCAAGCAAATCTTCATATCATGGATGGCGTCACCAGGCTCTACTACTGCGCCATTTTTCTTGGTAAAGGCATAGGCTTTGACATCAAGCAAGGTCGCTTCTAAGTCCCATTTGTCATCGTCACGTAGAAAGGTTTGCATTTCGATGCGGCGAGTATGAATGGGGGTTCTTATTGGTGATGTCATCATGTCTCCTTACGATTTTAATATTGCTATGCTATTCAACATCGGGGTTCGCTACAAGATCAGTGCTAATTAGCACCAGACCACACTAAGAAACATTCGCTCGCAGCGACTATTCAGCCTCATCCACCCATGCAGGAATGCTATCACCGTCATGCCATTCAAATACAGCAATCGACTCAACGTGTGCGGTATGAGGGAACATATTCACAACACCTGCACTCATTAATCGATAGCCGCCCTTCTTGACCAATACCCCTGCATCACGCGCTAAGGTTGCTGGATTACAAGACACATAGACGATACGCTTCGGACGCTCTTGTGCGGTCAGCTGCGCCAATGCTTTGGCAACGGCAAATGCTCCCTCACGAGGCGGGTCAATCAACATACGGTCAAAGTAGCCTAAATCACGTAACCATTGGACATCTACCTCAAAAAGGTTTAATGTCGAAAAGTCGGTTTTGCTGTCTAATTGGTGATCGCGAGCGGCGGCTAAGGCACGGTCTGTCAAAGCAGAACTTCCCTCAATTCCCACCACTTCTCGAGCCTGAGTCGCCAACGGCAAGGTAAAGTTACCTAAGCCACAGAATAAATCTGCCACACGGTCAGTTGCTTGTACATTTAGCAAGCTCAAGGCTTTCGCAATCAAGCTACGATTAATAAAATAATTCACCTGTGTAAAATCACTAGGTTTATAATGCATACGCAAACCAAACTGAGGCAAGGCATAAGCTAGACGGTTTTCATCCGCAGGGTTTAAGGGTTGCAGCGTATCAGGACCTTTGGCTTGCGTCCACCAGACCACATTATATTGTTGGGCAAACTGCTCAAGCTTGGCGATATCCTCTGCAATCAAAGGTTCCATATGACGCAGTGCTAAGACAATACAGGTATCTCCTACGGCGACTTCAATCTGTGGCACGGCTTCTTTAATCGTCAAGCTACCAATCAGCTCTCGCATAGGCACTAATAAGTCCGATACACTTGGAGGCAGCACCAGACACTCTGTCATATCCACAACAAAATGTCCTTTTTTCTCACGGAAACCAATTAAGACGCTATCTTTTTTACGCACATAACGTACAGATAAGCGAGCACGGAAACGATATCCCCACGTTGGACCATAGATAGGTGGCAATACATGTGGAATAGTCAATCCAGCGATATGTTTAAAGTTATCTTCTAGGGTTCTTTGTTTTACCGCGACTTGTGCTGAGGGTTCAAGGTGCTGCATAGCACAGCCACCACAGACGCCATAATTTGAGCATTTAGGCTCTACTCGCATAAAAGACGGTTTAAGCACTCGCACAGTATGCGCATTTTCATAGGATGGTTTTTTACGATAGATATTTGCCTCAACAAGCTCACCTGGCAAAGCCCCTTCGACAAAGATTGCCTTGCCATCACGGCGCGCAATACCTCGAGCTTCGTTATCTAGCGACTCAATCGACAAAATCTCAGACATAAAACTTTCCTAGCAATAAAGATTTAGAAGTCGCTATTTTAAAACAAATTTACCCCTCTGTTTGGTGAACGATATACGCTGAACTGAATTCACGCAACTGGTGTTCGGGTAAATCAATTCGCCCCTCTTGATAATGAATATGCATTTCTCGGTTTTTTAATACATAATCGCTGGCAAGTAGTAGATTAGATAAAAATCGTCTCAAAAACTCATCGGTTTTATAGATACCCTCAGATAAATCTTCATAGTTCGCCCTCACCAAAGCATTCCTAAAATACCATGAGTGTTTAGCAAATAAGTCATTATTGACTTTTTTAAATCCTAATTTTCGTAGATATTTAATCAAGAAAATAGCGGTTGTGCGCGTATTACCTTCGGCAAAAGGATGTATCTGCCAAAGATAAGCAATGAACTCCACAAGATGTTGCACCACTTCTTGACGGTCAAGACCACGATAATTAAATTTTTTCTCTTGTGCAAAATCATAATCTAGTGTTGCCTTAATACTCTCTGCACTCGTGTACAAGACTGTCTGCCCATTTAACACCCACTCTTTTTTAGTAATATTGTAATCACGAATGTGTCCGGCAAAGGGATAAATATCTTGAAATAGTCGTCGATGGATACTCAGGTATTCCGCAGGGGAAAGATTAAACGTCTGTTCGCCTAAAATCTCAGCTATTCTTATCGAAACTTTATCGGCTTCCTCGGTACGCTGAACCTTATGACGAGCATCTTGTTGCAAATAGTACAGAGCTATTCGCTCTCGCACCTCAGCTAGCGTCAACGCCCCCTCAATATTTTGACAAGCAATATCTAATAAGTAATCAGACGGCACAAGACCATCAACTTGTTGCAAGCCAATCGCTGTTTTCCAAGCATAGGCTTTTTCAAGCTGATTTGGCTCTCCTTGGACGATATATTGGTCAAAGTTATCAGTGGCTGTCATCGGCATACTTAACAAAGTTATCGTCACTATATGATACTAAACATCCCTCATCAGATAAGCCAAAAGCTCCTGTTCATCATCAAAAAATGCTGCACCTTTTAGGAAAAAATAGGCAAAAAAAGACCTCGGAAGAACCGAGGCCAAACAGGGAGAGGAAAGTTTCAATAAGGGATATAATTTAATGAGCTGTTTATTCATCAAACTATGGAGATATTATGCTCTTGAGGTAATTTCAAAAGTATTACTTCGTCTGCGCTAAATATTTCAACCTTTTACAGCCCAACAAGCTAAAGCTAGCCATTTCACTCGACAATTACAGACCACGATACAGCAAAGCCAGCTGAAGTTTTAAAATCTTGTCTTACTTAATTAGTTACGATTAATTAGTCACGACGCTCTTTATTGCCACGTTCTTTGTCACCGCGCTCTTTATCACCACGTTTCTCTTTAAATTGAGACCAACGCTCTTGACGCTCTTTTAATGACTGAGTGACTTTTGTCTTTTGAGCATTATCCAGACTATTCCAGAATGCTAAGGTTTTAGCTCGAACATCATCTTTACCTTTGCTCATTTCATCGTGGAATTTATCGCCGTTATCAAGTAAAGCTTTTAAGTCAACAATCTCTGCAGACAATAAGCTTTTACGCTCATCGGCGAGTTTTTTGGCTGTATCTTTATGTGTTTCTGCTAAAGATTTTTGCACTTGTTCAATTTCATCATATTTGGCTTTTTGCTCAGCGCTCAGATTTAAATCCTGAATTAAGCGTGGATGAAAAATACCAAATCCTTTTTGATGGTCACCA
Organism: Pelistega sp.; assembly: GCA_034093535.1. Classification (GTDB taxonomy): domain Bacteria; phylum Pseudomonadota; class Gammaproteobacteria; order Burkholderiales; family Burkholderiaceae_B; genus Taylorella. The sequence goes on along the minus strand of JAXECN010000042.1, from coordinate 14,685 downwards.
CCACGTTTAAAATCTTTCTTGTGACCAAACTCGTGAGTTGGTTTGCCCTGAGGTGCATTATCCACTGCCTGTGCTTGAGCAAAACCTGCTACACCAAAAGCTAATGCTGAAGTAACTAATAAATTTTTTAACGCTTTCATATCGTTTTCCTTCCTTTAAATGAGTTAGTGATGGCATTATGCTGTCTCGGCAATTTCAAATATATTTCATTTTTAAAGCCATTTATTACACTCACTTTCGAGACAAAGGCAATGATTACAAAGCGATTACAAAAGACATAAAAAAGCGAACATTCTGCTGAATGCTCGCTTTTTAATTGACGCGTTAAGGGATTTATTTCCAACTATCAAGGTATTCTTGCCAATGTGGTTTATCCATCGCTGCTAATGAACTTTTGACCAACTCAATCTCTTGTTGATAACCCACTTCATCGAGCTCCCCTTTAATCAAGCGGAAGCGACAGAACATCAGCCAAGTATTCACCACATCCGTCTCACAATAAGCACGCACCTCATCCGCACGTCCCTCTTGCCAAGCCGGCCATACTTGAGAGCCGTCCATACCTAGCTTACCCGGAAAACCACATAATTTAGCTAATTGATCCAGCGGGGCATTGGCACGCCCTGAATAACCCGCTAAAACATCCATCAAATCCGTATGACGAGTATGATAACGACTCAAATAATTATTAAATTTAAAATCGCGATTATCCTCACCCGTATCCCAATAACGTGGTGAACTAATTCCATGAATCAAGCTACGGTAATGCAATACCGGCCAATCAAAGCCTGAACCATTCCAACTGATAATCTGTGGTGTGTAATAGTCAATGATTTTGAAAAACTGACGAATCATCGCTGCTTCGTCAGCATTATCATCACCTAAGGTTTTGACACGAAAACCATTATCATCACGAAATACACAACCTACTACCGCAACTTTTTGTAAGTGATGAGGCAAAAATTCCGAGCCCGTCTTTTCCTTGCGATCAGCAAAAACCTGTTCCATAAACTCTGCATCTGACAGGCTCTCTGCAGGCTCATACAGTGCTCGCAAGCCCTCTACATCAGGAATAGTTTCTAGATCAAAGACTAAATACGGAATCATGCGCACCTCAACTTAGCGTGGTAAGTAAGATTGTGGATTGACTGGATTACCGTTGCGACGAATCTCAAAGTGTAAGCGTGGCGATGTTGTATCTGATTGACCTAACTCCGCAATTTGCTGACCTTTCGTCACGCGTTGACCTTGTTTAACTAGGATACGATGGTTATGTGCATAAGCAGAAATAAAGCCATTGCTATGCGTGATTAACACTAGATTGCCTAGACCACGTAAACCATTACCGACATACGATACATTACCTGCTGCTGCCGCTTTGACTGGGTCACCAATCTTACCGGCAATATCAATACCGCGAGTGCTCTCAGAATAAGCATTGATGATATTTCCACGGTGTGGCCATTCCCATGCGATTGAGCTAGCGTCAGCCGCACGTGCTGGGGCACTTGAAGTCGCTGGCGCTGCTGCCGTAGGACGAGAGCCTGAGCTTGCCGTCGATGCGCCACTCGCTACACGAATACGCTGACCCACTTCAATTTGTGAAGGGTCAGAAATACTATTCATGCTAAGTAGTGTATTAACAGGCACACCATAACGACGAGAAATACTATATAAAGTATCACCACGTTGGACAACATGAACACCACTTGTCGGTACGGCTGCTGTAGGACGGCTCACGCTACCACCCGAACCCGCTGAACTAATCGGTGCTTTATTAGAGCCTGCACATCCTGCTAGAACAGCTGCAGACAAAACCACACCATACATGAAAGACTTCTTAGTAAAACTCATTTTTATGAAACCTATTAAACATCTAAATTTATTAAATCAACCCTAACTGGTAATCATCATTGAATACCAGGACGAAGAGGTACAAAACGCGTCTCTTCTAATTCTGTACGTGTCCATTCTTGTGAATCCACACGCTCTATCAATACTAGCCGTTGCTGCTGAACACCCTCTGGTGCAATCAAACGCCCACCAATACTTAACTGCATAAGCAAAGCCTTCGGGATTTCTAAACCAGCCGCTGCAATCACAATTGTATCAAACGGTGCTTGCTCTGGCAGTCCCAACATGCCATCCCCTAAAATCAAATTCACTTTAGGGAGGTCAATAATCTTTGCCATATTTCTCTTAGCCAACTCGTGTAAGCCTGTAATACGCTCTATCGAGTGCACTTCATCAAAAATACAAGCAAGAATAGCGGCTTGATAACCACAACCCGTACCAATTTCTAGGACTTTGCCTGCCACACGGTCTTTAATCGCCACAGAAATCATACGCCCCACGACGGATGGCATAGAAATCGTCTGCCCAAAACCAATCGGTAATGCCTCATCTTCATAAGCACGAATAGCCGTGCCGGGATCCATAAATAGGTGGCGCTGCACTTGGATTAAAGCACGTAGCACACGATCATCCGTAATTCCTTTATGGTCACGCAGACGAGCCACCATATTGATACGTTGCTGGTCAGAGTTTAAACCTTCGTTGCGCGAAAGTACGCTTTGAACCTGTGTACGCAACGTCTCTGATGGCATAATACCAAGCGGCTTATTACCTCGCATTAAGCGTGTATTACTATTCTGCGAACCCACCATACGCTGCATCGTGGGAGGCGTACGTACTGTTCTGGCAGGAGCACTGCTCGATAATAAGCGAGCATTGCTATTGTTTAGCGTAATTTTGTTTTTTTTATGCATGCTCAATCCATTGTTTGGTTTGAGCAATTTGATCAAAATGCGTCAAATCTAGGCGAAGTGGTGTGACTGATACATGACCATCACGTACCGCCAGAAGATCGGTATCCTCGCCAGTATCTAATACCTCGCCAACCGGACCAATCCAGTACAAAGGCTCACCATAAGGGCTATCTGTTTTAATCACGGCTTGGCTAGGATGACGCTTACCTAAACGCGTCGCTTTAATATCGCTAAATTGGTGTTGCGGACGCGCAGGAATATTGACATTTAATAAAGTACGCACTGGCTGTGGGTGCTGAATCTGATGTTGCACAATTTGATTAGCAATATCGACCGCTGCCTCTAGATGTAACCAGTTACGCTCGACCAAAGAAAAAGCAATGGCAGGACAACCGAATAAGAAACCCTCCGTCGCCGCAGCAACTGTCCCTGAATACAAGGTATCTTCGGCTAAATTAGCGCCATTATTAATCCCAGCAACAACTAAATCAGGCTTAAAGTCCAATATACCTGTCATGGCAATATGGACACAATCACTGGGCGTACCGTTTACATAATAGAATCCATTAGACGCTTGTTTAACCGTCAAAGGACGATTCACGCTTAATGAGTTCGATGCACCACTATGATTCGTCTCAGGTGCAAACACCGTCACATCTGCCCAGCTAGAGAGTGCCTCATAAAGCTGCTCAATACCCTTGGCATTATAACCGTCATCATTGGAAAGTAAGATACGCTTTTTCATCATCTTTGGTCGCAAAAAATATCTTGCTATTTTAGCTTTTTTTATTTTGTGAAAACAAGAATAGCCCTCTGAATTCCCATAAGAAACTGTGAAGAAATGCAAAGAGCACTAAAGACAGTTTACAATAGCTTATCTCAGTCTAAAAAGAATATTATTTATGAACGCTTTTGTTGATTTATCACCTACTCATCTCGCCCTATATACTGCCATTGCTGCTGTATTGGCATATATTGTAGGGTCTATTCCTTTTGCCATTATTACCAGTAAATTATTTGGTCTACAAGACCCTCGTCAATTTGGCTCAGGCAATCCGGGTGCAACCAATGTCTTACGCAGTGGCAATAAAAAAGCCGCTGTCCTCACGCTGATTGGTGATGCATTTAAAGGTTGGTTAGCGGTTTTTATCGCCCAACAATTATTCCCACATTACGGCACAACCATTGCTATCGTAGCCGTTGCCGCATTCTTAGGTCATATTTATTCTATCTTTTTAGGCTTTAAAGGAGGCAAAGGTGTTGCCACAGCGATTGGGGTTTTATTAGCACTCTCGCCTTTATTAGCACTCACACTGATTTTAATTTGGCTATTAATGGCGGTTTTATTCCGCTACTCGTCATTAGCCGCTATTGTCGCTGCTGCTGCTGCACCTCTACTCTACTTGCAGCTATATAGCTATCATCTGAACAATGCTTATCTCGTAGCTATTTTGTTTATCAGTATCGTACTCATCTACAAGCATAAGGCAAATATCCAGAAGCTATTGGCTGGTAAAGAATCTAAAATAGGCAGTAAGAAAAAATAAAGCCTACTCGTCTAGCTCACTACTCTGCTAGACGAGAAACAGGTGTGTCGCTGCGATAGTTTACAGCTCATCAAGCGGCCAACGCGGGCGAACACTACCATCATAATGTTTGCTCGCTAAATCAGTTAAGCCGGCTTTAATCCGTTCACTAGCCGCATGAGCAATCATCGCCCCATTATCCGTACATAAATTCAATGGCGGGAAGTATACCGTCCCTTTTAGCTTAGCCATCTCTTGCGTCAAGAACTCACGTAATTGCAAGTTAGCTCCAACACCCCCCGCGACAACAAGACGCTTTAAACCACTTTGTTTAACGGCTTTAATCGCTTTATATCCCAATACATCCACAATCGCCTCTTGTACACTAGCAGCTAAATTCGCACGCTGTTCTTCACTCAGCGTACCACCCTCAGCCTCAATTTTACGTAGACTTGTCAATACCGCTGTTTTTAATCCACTAAAGCTGAAATCCAAATCTTGGCTATGCTTCATCGGGCGTGGTAATTCATAAACAGAGGAGTCTCCTTTTTCAGCCAGACGAGCCAGATGAGGACCACCCGGATAAGGTAAACCGAGCAGCTTAGCTGATTTATCAAACGCCTCACCTGCCGCGTCATCCAGTGTCTCTCCTAGCAATTTATATTGTCCTACACCGTCAACCTGCATAATCTGCGTATGCCCACCTGATACCAATAAAGCCACAAAGGGGAATTCTGGTACAGGGTCAGCAAGCATAGGCGATAGCAAATGCCCCTCTAAGTGATGAATAGGGATAGTCGGTAAATCATGACTCCACGCAAAAGCCTGCGCCACAGAAGCTCCCACTAATAAAGCCCCTGCCAAACCGGGTCCTGCGGTATAAGCAACTGCATCAATATCCTCTAAGCTAAGTTTCGCTTCAGACAATACCGTATTAATCAGAGGAATCACTCGGCGAATATGATCACGCGATGCCAATTCTGGCACCACCCCACCATAAGCTTGGTGCATGGCAATTTGACTATGTAGCGCATGAGCCAATAAGCCCTGCTCCGTATCAACAATAGCCACACCAGTTTCATCACACGAGCTTTCGATTCCTAAAACTTTCATCATTCTGCAATACTTATTGTAAAATACCTATTTTACTGTAACTCACTGGAATATTTTTATGTTTGAGTCATTATTTAAGCTAAGAGAACATGGTACCAATGTTCGCACTGAGCTATTAGCAGGTGTCACAACATTCCTGACGATGGCGTATATTATCTTCGTTAACCCGAATATTCTCAGCTCAACAGGCATGGATAGCGGTGCTATCTTCGTTGCCACTTGTTTGGCAGCAGCCGTTGGCTCTTTTATTATGGCTTTCGTGGCTAACTGGCCTATCGGGATGGCGCCGGGTATGGGCTTAAATGCTTTCTTTGCCTTTGTTGTGGTTGGTGCACTTGGTTATACATGGCAACAAGCTTTAGCCGCTGTATTTGTCTCAGGTATTATCTTCCTATTACTCACCGTGACAGGTATTCGTAAATGGCTTATTGACGGTATTCCAGCTTCATTACGCTCTGCCATCGTAGCCGGTATCGGTCTATTCCTCGCTTTTATTGGCTTACAAGCCTCTGGTCTTGTTGTAGACAATCCTGCCACATTGACTAGCCATGGTGATTTAAAATCAGCACCAGTACTCTACACTATCCTAGGCTTTTTTATCATCGTCGTATTAGATGTGTTAAAAGTCCGTGGTGCTATCCTTATCGGTATCTTAAGCGTTACTATTTTATCTGTACTTACGGGTCACTCAAAAACACCTGAAGCCTTTATCTCTATGCCACCATCTGTTGCTTCAACCTTTATGCAGATGGACTTAGCTGGCTTATTTGCCAAAGGTCTTCTTGAGGTTATCCTCGTATTCGTATTAGTCGAAATCTTTGACGCAACAGGCACCATGATTGGTGTAGCGAAACGTGCAGGTCTTATGCCAGAGGGTAAGCCTAACCGCTTAGGTCGTGCATTATTTGCCGATTCAGCCGCCATTCTTGCTGGTTCAGTTATTGGTACAAGTAGTACAACCGCTTATGTCGAAAGTACTGCAGGTGTCCAAGCAGGTGGTCGCACAGGTCTAACCGCACTTGTTGTTGGCGTATTATTCCTTGCTGCTTTATTCTTTGCGCCAGTGGCTGGTATCGTACCTGCTTACGCAACAGCGCCTGCGCTTATCTATGTGGCAATTTTAATGCTACGTGAGATGACCGATATTAACTGGAGCGATATGACAGATGTTGTTCCATCGGTGGTTACTGTTATCCTTATGCCATTCACCTACTCTATTGCAGAAGGTATCGCTTTTGGCTTTATTAGCTATGTTATTTTAAAAGCGTTCACTGGTCGTATCCGTGAAATCCACCCTGCCACTGTAGTGATTGCCGCATTATTCATCTTGCGTTTTGCAATTGCTTAAGAGGTGACTTTAACTCTTGAAATTCAGCTTTTTGACCCTATATTGGGAGAATGACACTCACTTTTGGAGAAAAAAATGTCTGTTAAAGAATTGAATAAAGAGAATTTTGCGGAAGTATTGACGAGCGACAATACTGTTATTGTTGATTTCTGGGCTCCATGGTGTGGTCCTTGTCGTCAGTTTGCTCCGACTTTTGAAGCGGCAGCAGAAAAACATAGCGACATCGTCTTCGCGAAGGTAAACACCGAAGAAGAGCAAGAACTAGCAGCGTCTTTTAATATCCGCTCTATTCCTACTTTAATGGTTTTCCGTGAAAAGGTTATGCTTTATAACCAAGCCGGTGCTTTACCGCCAGCAGCATTAGAGGATTTAATCACTCAGGTTAAAGCCTTAGATATGGCGCAAGTTCATGCAGATATTGCTGCACAGAACAAAGAAGCTTAAATCTCCTTCGAGGTGACCATTCCACATAATCCCCCCCTCGAAACACCCCCTCAAACTGCATTTAAAAATAAGTGCAGTTTTTTATTTCTCTTGATATTTAATTTTTTTAATATATAATATTTTTTATATTTAGTTTTTTATATATTAAATTAACTCTCAATGATATTTAAATAAAGGAGAATATGATGTTTGCTAAAAATGTGGGTGGTTTTGACAGAATTGCTCGTATCATCATTGGTATTGTTTTAATTGCACTTAGTTATACAGGCACTATTGGGGTGTGGGGGTACATTGGCATTATTCCTTTATTAACGGGTCTATTCTCACGTTGTCCTCTCTACACCCTCTTAGGGATTAAGACTTGTCCGCTATCTCGTCAATAAGCGTTTTCTTCCTCTTTACAAGGAATATACCCCTCCCTCGCTATATTCCTTGTCTTTTTATTAGGAATATTATGTCTACGATTTCTCCTCATGATGCTCTAGTACAGTTACAAGCAGGTGCAAAACTTATCGATATTCGTGCAATTGATGAATATCGTCGTGAATACATCCCTGCCGCTATCCACTGCACTATCACTGATTTACAAACACATGGATTACCAACACAAGCTCAATCATGTGAATGCCTTATTTTCCATTGTGCTGGTGGTATCCGTACCCGCGAAGCATTACCAACGCTGCAACAGCTCTACCCCAATAAGCAAATTTATTTATTGGAAAATGGTATTCAAGGTTGGAAACAGGCAGGATTAGCCACTACCCTTAATCCCAAACAGCCCTTACCTCTTATGCGTCAGGTACAGATTGCCGCTGGTGCATTAGCACTGTCAGGCACACTAGCGGGGGCTTTTATTCACCCTAATTTTTACTTTATTCCCGGCTTTGTTGGGACTGGCTTAATGGTGGCAGGGATAACAGGATTTTGCGGAATGGCTAGATTATTGGCTATAATGCCTTGGAACAAATCTTAAAGGTATTTTTATACGTGAGCAATGATATTCAAGCCATGCGAGAGCAATGCGACCGTGCAACTGCTTTTTTAAAATTACTCGCCAATCCTAATCGCTTAGCTATTTTATGTACTTTGCATGACGGCAAACAAAACGTTAACTCTCTAGCTAAACTCTTGGATATGCCGCAAGCCGCTTTATCTAATCAGCTCATTCTATTACGTGAAGCAGGTTTTGTGGATTGCGAAATTAATCATCGCGAACGCCTTTATTACCTAAAAGACCCTCGTGTCGTAGAAACTATCCATCTCTTACACGGCTTTTTCTGTCATCCATCACAGACCTCTTAAAACTTATTCTCTATTTGTAAGTAAATAATACAATTTATCTCGTAAAGTAGCGTTATTTTCTCTACATGCTAGCTAGACGCTGTGCTTCATAAAACAGAGTAGTCTAAACTACCCACGTCCCTTTGCCACGCGTGAGATTGATATAGAGTTGCTCTAAATCAGCCACGCGTTCTTTTGGAATACTCAATGTCCATGCCACACCCGTATCGTTAAAATCTTCAGCCACTAGCGTAATACCATCTTGTAATAGACGGGCTTTAATCATCGCCATCTCAGAAAACTCCGCCGTACAAACCACTTGCGTACTCGGGATAATTTTCTCTTTTGCGGCTTGATGTAAACACTTCGCCGCTGTCCCCCCATAGGCACGTACGAGACCACCAGTACCTAGTTTAATCCCACCAAAATAACGGATAACCAACACCGCCGTATTTACTAGTTCATGCCCCTCAATTGCCTGCAAAATCGGTCGACCCGCTGTACCTCCAGGCTCTCCGTCATCATTAAAGCGATAACTATTTTCTAATTTAAAAGCCCAGCAATTATGCGTAGCGTCGGCTTGATGATGTTGTTGGAAAAAAGCAAGTGCCTCCTCTGCCGTACTGACAGGAGCAGCATGACAGATGAACAGACTTTTCTTAATTGTCTCTTCAAAAGAGGTCGACACTAACAGCTTAAACACGCCTTAACCCTCAATACCTCGAGACGCTAAGTATTCTTCATAGCCACCCATATAGTCAACTAACTCACCGTCAGGCATAATTTCAATCACTCGTGTAGCCAATCCCGATACAAACTCACGGTCATGCGATACGAAAATCAACGTGCCTTGGTATTTTTCGAGCGCTAATTGCAATGACTCAATAGACTCCATATCCAAGTGGTTGGTCGGCTCGTCCATCAATAATACGTTATGACGACCTAACATCAAACGACCGAAATACATACGGTTCTTTTCACCACCAGATAAGACTTTTACGTCTTTGACGATATCATCCGCTGAGAATAAAAGACGACCTAATACCGAACGAATCTGTTGATCTTCATCACCCTCTTGACGGTAGTCTGCCATCCAATCAAAGACGTTTTTACTCTGTGCAAAGGCATCCGATACGTCTTGAGCCATATAGCCAATATCCGCATTATCAGACCACTTCATCGTACCACTATCAGGTGTTAAATCCTGCGCAAATAAGCGTAATAACGTCGTCTTACCCACACCATTAGCACCAATAATCGCAATCTTCTGTCCAGCTTCAATCATAGCTGAGAAGTTTTTAATCACTGGTTTGTCATAGGCTTTTGAGACTTTTTCAGCTGTTACCGCCAGACGGTGCATAACTTTTTTCTGTTCAAAGCGAATAAATGGATTTTGACGAGAAGATGGTTTTACCTCCACCTGTTCAGCTTTAATACGGTCAATCTGTTTTAAGCGTGATGTAGCCTGACGCGATTTCGATTTATTAGCCGCAAAGCGACGCACGAAATCTTGTAACTCGGCAACACGTTCTTTTGCCTTGGCATTATCAGAAATCAAGCGCTCACGAGCTTGAGCCGACGCCAACATATAATCATCATAATTGCCCGGATAGATACGGATTTCACCATAGTCCAAATCCGCCATATGGGTACAAACAGAGTTCAAAAAGTGGCGGTCATGACTGATGATAATCATCGTGCTTTGGTAGCTATTGATTACCCCCTCTAACCAGCGAATCGTATTAATATCAAGGTTATTGGTCGGCTCGTCTAGTAAAAGCACATCAGGATTTGAGAATAAGGCTTGCGCCAATAGTACGCGTAATTTCCAACCCGGGGCAATTTCACGCATAGGTAAATTATGTTGTTCTACTGGGATTTCTAAGCCTAGTAATAATTCCCCTGCTCGCGACTCTGCAGTATAGCCATCATACTCAGCAAACTTTGCTTCTAACTCTGCCGCTTGCATATAGTCTTCATCTGTGGCTTCAGGATTGGCATAGATAGCGTCACGAGCCGTCATCGCCTCCCACATCTCTTTATGCCCCATCAGCACCACATCTAATACGCGAATATCTTCGTAAGCAAACTGATCTTGGCGTAATTTACCCAGACGTACGCCGGGGTCGAGAGATACATTACCTGATGTCGGTTCTAAATCACCACCGATAATCTTCATAAAGGTCGACTTACCAGAACCATTTGCACCAATAAGACCGTAACGGTTACCACCCCCAAACTTTACGCTAACATTCTCAAATAAGGGTTTTGGCCCGAACTGAATGGTCAAATTTGCCGTTGAAATCACGATTTTTTCCTAAGCTTAAAAAGTAGATAATAAAGCCTTCTATTATAGCGTATTTAGATAGTATCTCTATCCAAGCGTCTGTTTCTTAAGGGTTGACATCCTCCTCGCCATTGCGTTTTATACTCCAAGTGTCGTCTAAACTCAAACCAAGATTGATCCAATATCGACCGATTTAAGCCTGATTTCTGTTTCACGTTTTTGCCTTGTTCTTCCGCCGTCCCTTTTGCCGATGCCGACATATTTTGCACTTTCAAATCTTCAACATAGATAATTGCGTGTTTTTTTCTGATTTTGCTTGAAGTTTGGTGCAAGAAGTCTTCTTATATCACCGCCCTGAAGGGCGGTGTTTTACGGCATGAAAGGATAAAACATAGAAAAACCCATTGCTCTTAACATCAAAAGCAATGGGCTTAATTAGACACCAATCAGCAAAAGCTAACTTAGCTGAAAATTTATTTCTTATGCTTTTTCTTCTTCGATGATTTCTTCACGTCTTTGTGCTTTTTATCCTCATCATGATGTTCATGCTTATCCAATAGCAGATATGCCATGCCATCTTCTGTACCCACACCCACTTTTTTACCAATTGGCAATGTTACACGACGCTCACCATGACCATAAGGTAAACCCGTAATGACAGGGACTTTCACCTCGCTGCGTAACCAACGTAACACCTCTGGCATATCATAGCCATTATCTGATTTAACCAGTTTATAGTCATTAAAATCACCGAGGATAATGGCTTTTTGCTTATCTAAAATACCCGCATGCAATAGCTGTGTCAGTAGACGCTCCACACGATAAGGGTGCTCGCTCACGTCCTCTAAAAATAGGATGCCTTTTTTAATTTTTGGTAAGTATGGTGTGCCAACTAAAGAAGTCACTAAAGCGAGATTACCACCCCATAACACACCCTCTGCGTCCACTGAATCTGCATCCGCTGTCTCAAAGCTGAGAATCTCTAACTCACCACGCATACTCTCGACAAAAATATCCGCGATTAAATCATCGACTTGGTCAGCACCAAAATCACCTACCGCATTCGGTCCGGTAAAGCTGCTCATGCCTGTCTTAGCCAACAAGGCCAGGTTAAAAGCCGTGAAGTCGCTATAACCAACGTAAGTCTTAGGATTTTTCTCGATAAGTTTCCAATCGATATGAGGTAAAAGACGGCTTAAACCATAACCACCACGCGTCGCCATCACGATATCAGCATCGCTTTTTGCCGCACGAGAAAACGCCTTAGCACGCTCTTCATCAGTACCAGCAAAACGCATATGCTTGTTCTTAGCCGCTTTATCCACTTGAACATCAAAGCCCAATGTCGCCAACTTTTTCTCAGCAATTGCCAAACGCTCAGGCTCAGGCAAAGCACTAGACGGCGAAAGTAAGTAAAGTCCTAATTTATCCGCATAAGGCTCTTTTTCTACCGGTACATCATCTGCCTCATCAAATAAAATTTGTGCGTCATTTACACGCTGCTCTAATTGATTGTCATCTGATTTTTTAGACGTTGCCATTATCTTTTCCTGCGCTCTTTGAAAAATTTTTGAAGAAGCTCCAGACTCTCTTGAGCCAAGATACCCGAACTGACCTGCGTTTGGTGGTTAATCTGATGATTAGCATGCATTGCCATCACGCCACCACAAGCGCCTGTTTTAAAATCTGTCGCCCCAAATACAAGGTGTTTAATTCTAGCATGTAAGATTGCCCCTAAACACATCATACAAGGCTCTAGCGTGACATAAAGTCTACATTGTGGTAAACGATAATTGCCTAAATGCTCCGCTGCCATACGTAATGCCATCACTTCCGCATGCGCCGTCGGATCCTTATCAATAATGGTCCGATTATAGCCTTGACCAATAATCTCCCCTTCTGGTGACACCACGACTGCCCCCACAGGAATTTCCTGCAAATCATAGGCCAGTTGTGCTTGAGCTAATGCCTCTTGCATATAAGCAATATGCTGTAATCGATTAGGCACAAAGGAGAAACTCTTGCTCATTATAAACTGCGATTCATTAAACAACTCATATAGGTATAGTTACCCATTCTACACCGTTATGTCTGGATATCAAGTATCTATACGTTCAAATTCAATTAAAGTCTTATCTCGATAGACCAAATCCTCTCGAGCATAAAACCCCAGTCTATCCCAAAAAGCATTACCTTCATGGTTACGAGCAAAAACCAAAAAGGCGACTTTTGCAATTCCCTCTGCCTTTAATGCCGCTAATGCGGCATCAACTAATTGGGTAGCAAATCCTCGACAGCGATAATCTGGATGTACGGCTGCATGATAGATAAATCCCCGACGACCGTCATGCCCTGACATAATGACCCCCACAATACGCTCATCGAGTACTGCGACAAAACATGAAGTAGGATTTCTTTTTAAAAACTTCTCAATCCCCGCTTGAGAGTCATCAAGCGTATTTAACCCCATCCCTGTACAGGATAACCAAAGTTGATAGACCTCGGCATAATCCTCTATTGTCATTAATCTAATCACAGCGTACTCCTCTAAGCATGGGTTCACGTACCGTCAAATATGTAACGATATGCTACCAATCTATACTTGAAATAGCAATATATATTCTTATGAAAAATGTGCTTACTCACAAACTTTGATATTTCTCAATCTTTCCTACAAAGAAAAGAATCTTCAATAAAAATTTTATGTTTAAAATTTTACAAAGAGTATATAATTCTCAGCATTTATAGAGATAAACAGCTTTATGTGGTCAACCTTTTTATAGGGAAATATGATGAGTACATTTATTGATAAAACTGCTGAAAAACTTACTCCTTTTGTTTTACTCTTTACTCGTTTAGTCGTGGGCTATTTATTTCTTATCCACGGCACAGTAAAACTCTTTGAATTCCCTTTCCCAAATAAAGGTGGTGCCGTATCAGCGATGTCTATCCTTGGTGTTGGAGGCATTTTAGAAGTGGTGGGAGGTATCCTTATCGCCCTTGGTCTGTTTACTCGCTTTACTGCCTTTATCCTAGCCGGTCTTATGGCAGTAGCGTACTTCTTCTTCCATGCAACATGGGAAACTTGGTTACACCCTCTTGTTAACCGTGGTGAGCTTGCTTCTGTCTATTGCATGGTGTTCCTAATCTATATGGTCATTGGTCCAGGCAAATGGTCATTAGATGCGATATTAGGTAAAAAATCCTAACATCATTCATAAAACTTCCTGAAATGAGTTAACCCCAGCAAAGTTCGCTTTGTTGGGGTTTTTCCTATTCTATAATGGTATTCATCTTTTTAGTCGGTGCTACATACCGCCTATAGCAACCACTTAATATGCTAGCGTCAATATGCTCGCGTCTTACTCATATACTTTCTGAGGAAAAGTCGATGAATAAAACCACCATAAACTTTGCCATCTACCCTTTTCCTTTTGGCTTTTTGCGTATTGAATACGAGGACGATATCATTACTTTTTTTGATAAAGTGGATAAGCCTGAGGATGAGGGACGGCGCACAGCTTTGACCAATCAAGCTTTTCAGGAACTGATGGATTATCTTGATGGAAAACGTAAAGATTTTTCTTTTAAATATAAATTAAAAGGTACTGCATTCCAGCAAAAAGTCTGGCAAGCGTTATGTGATATTCCCTATGGCGAAACACGCACCTATAAAGACATCGCTACGGCAATTGGTCAGCCTAATGCAATGAGGGCAGTCGGCAATGCCAATAATAAAAATCCCATGATTGTTGTTGTCCCCTGTCATCGAGTCATTGGCTCTAATGGTCGCCTGATTGGTTATGCGGGGGGACTGGAGATGAAAGAAGCTCTACTACGCTTAGAGGCAGAAAATAGCGAGGTGTTAAAGTGAATTTAGGACTATTTGATGCTGCTTGGGACACACAAGAGAATCTG
>JAXECN010000041.1:0-10082 GCA_034093535.1 Pelistega sp. | reverse complement strand
ACCAAGAGTGTATTTGTTGAGGGTGATTTAGAGGCATAATTACCATCCACAATCCTGCTCATTGGCAAAGCAGCGTGTTCGAAAGGATATGCTGCTTTTTTGTATGGTTGATAAGTATGACGCCTGCACTACAGACAGTTCGCTTTTACTCCGGAAAGTGCTTCGCCGTTTCCAATGTCGCTGCGAGCAAATGTCTCTCCGTGTGGTCGAGTGCTAATTAGCACTGTAATGTCAATATAAGCACCAAAGGGTTCGCGGAGAAGATTTCGATGCACAAAGCGAGTTGTGTACGTGAGCGCAAAGCGCGAGGGGCACGCTGTCCGAGCGACTGCGCAAATCTTGCAGCGAACCCTGTTGTTGAATTAAAACATGCAGGCAGATTGGCATTTACTTATTGTACAGTGATAAAGCTCAAGCTTTTACAACACAAACAAAAAAGGCGACTATTTGAAATAGCCGCCCCATTTGCCAAATAGCGATTAATGCCCCAAATAAGCTTTGCGAACATCATCATTGACAAGTAAATTCGCCCCCGTATCATGTAAGACCACCTTGCCGGTTTCCAATACATAACCACGGTCAGCCACTTGCAACGCCTTATTCGCATTCTGCTCCACTAAGAAGACTGTTACTCCCTCTGCACGGATTGTCTGAATAATCTCAAAAATCTGTGCAATGATAAGCGGTGCTAGACCGAGCGTAGGCTCATCTAATAGCAGTAACTTCGGACGGCTCATCAAAGCACGACCAATCGCCAACATCTGCTGTTCACCACCAGACATCGTCCCTGCTCGCTGATTAGCACGCTCTCTTAGACGCGGGAATAACTTAAAGGCATGTTCAATACCCTCTTCTGTTTCTTGTGTATTTAAGAAGAACCCGCCCATTTTCAGGTTCTCAACCACAGTCAAAGCAGGGAATACTCGGCGCCCCTCTGGCGAGATAGCAATACTATTACGCATAATCATATGCGTCTCATCATGGGTAATGTCTTTGCCAAACAGCGTAATTTTCCCTGTTGATGCACGAGGATTACCACATACAGTTTTTAAGAGTGTCGTCTTACCTGCACCATTGGCACCGATAAGTGTCACAATCTCGCCTTCATTGACCTCAATACTCACATTATGCAACGCTTGAATAGCGCCATAATGTGCACTCACATTTTCTAACTTCAGCACGCTATTCTCCTAGATACGCTTTAATCACTTGTGGGTCGTTACGAACTTCTTCAGGTAAACCAGTGACGAGTGGTCTACCCATTTCCATCACCATAATACGGTCAGAAATATCCATAATCAGACTCATATCATGTTCAATGAGCAATACCGAAATATCAAATTCATGGCGCAATTGGTCAATCATACGTGCTAAGTCTTTTTTCTCTTGTGGATTCAGACCTGCCGCTGGTTCATCCAATAACAGTAACTTAGGCTGTGTAATCATACAACGTGCAATTTCTAGGCGACGTTGATGACCATACGCTAAGTTACCTGCCTCACGGTTAGCCATCTCGCGTAAACCCATAAAATCTAACCATTTAACAGCATTATCTAAAGCGGCTTTTTCACTGCGCTTATATGACGGCAAATTCAATAAACCTGATAAAAAGCCAGCAGATAACTGATTGTGCTGCGCCACTAATAAGTTTTCTAATGCGGTTAGATTCTTAAATAGGCGAACATTTTGGAAAGTACGCACTAAACCATGTTTAGCCACCACATGGCTAGGCTTACCGGTGATATTTTCACCAAATAGTGAAATCTGTCCCTCTGACGGTGAATAGAAACCACTGACGCAGTTAAATACTGTCGTCTTACCTGCCCCATTGGGACCAATAATTGAGAAGATTTCATTTTTCTTAACATCAAAGGCAACTTTATCAACAGCTACTAAGCCGCCAAAACGCATCACTAGATCACGTACCGATAATACTACTTCACTCATGACGAAATCTCCACATGCGGACGTTTAACAGGTAATAAGCCTTGTGGTCGCCACATCATCATCAAGACCATGACAAGACCGAAAATCAACATACGATACTCAGCAAATTGACGGGCCAACTCTGGTAGCACGGTGAGTAAAATCGCCGCAAAAATCACACCGACCTGTGAACCCATACCCCCTAATACCACAATCGCCAAAATAAGTGCTGACTCGATAAAAGTAAATGACTCTGGGTTAACAAGACCTTGACGGGCAGCGAAGAAAGCTCCACCAAAACCGGCACACATCGCCCCTAAGGTAAAGGCAGATAACTTCACGCGTGTAGGGTTCAGACCTAATGAACGGCAAGCAATCTCGTCTTCGCGCAATGCTTCCCATGCACGACCGATAGGCATACGCACAAGACGGTTAGACAATAGCAAGGTAATCACCGCTAAAGCCAATGCCATCAAATAGAGATAGATGACCACGTCCATATTGTCAAACTTCCAGCCCATCAACTGATGGAAAGTCTGCTCACCCTCTGGTGCACGACGTGCCATGGTATAGCCAAATACGCTTGGCTTAGGAATACCTGAAATACCATCTGGACCACCTGTCCACTGGTTCAAGTTAATCAATAACAAGCGAATAATCTCACCAAAACCTAGGGTCACAATTGCTAAGTAGTCACCACGCAGACGTAATACTGGGAAACCTAGTAAGAAACCAAACAATGCTGCTGCCGCACCAGCAAGTGGCAATGCCTCCCAGAAGCCCCAACCAGCCCAATGGAACAATAAGGCATAGGTATACGCACCCACGGCATAAAAGCCCACGAACCCTAAGTCCAATAAGCCAGCAAAGCCCACCACAATATTTAGACCTAAGCCAAGCATAATGTAGATAAGCACTAATGTGGCAATATCCACTGATACACGATTACCGAAAAAAGGCCAAATTGCCGCAATAATCACTACTACCAAGAGAATAAGATTAATTTTCTTTTGGCTGAGTGTCGGCCACTCGGGTAATTTAAAATTGCTTACCGCCTTATTGCGTGCAAGCAATGGGCGAACAAACATCTGAAACAGGAATACGGCTAAACATCCCCATGCCACTATCGCATAGTTTGTTTCAACGACCGTACCAATCCCTTGACGTTTTAAGGTCAGACCGAAAATAGGGACAGCTAAAATCGCTGTCATTGCCGTGCTAAAAAAAGCATCTTTGAGATTTTTCATCATACTTTTTCTACCTCCGGCTTACCTAATAAGCCACTTGGTCTAAACAAGAGAATTAAGACCAATAAGCTAAAGGCAACAATATCTTTATACTCTGATGAGATATACGCTGCTGCCATCGTCTCCGAGATACCGAGTAAAACACCCCCTAAAATAGCACCGGGGATACTACCAATACCACCCAGTACCGCGGCAGTAAACGCTTTAATCCCTGCAATAAAGCCGATAAATGGATTTAATTTACCAATGGTGATGGCAATTAATACACCACCAATCGCTGCCAATACCGCACCTAAGACAAAGGTGAAAGAGATGACTTTATTAGTATCAATCCCTAATAAGTTTGCCATCTGCATATCTTGAGAGCAGGCACGAGAAGCACGCCCCATGCGAGAATTCTTAATAAATAGGGTCAATGCCACCATCAAACAGAACACGACCACAATAATTAATAAGCGTGCATAAGTAATAGTGATAGAGAAATCCTCACTAATCGCTAATTGGAAAGCCCCCGGTAGGATATTCGGTACGGCGGTATCCTTTGCACCTTGACCTAAAGCGACCCAGTTCTGGAGGAAAATCGACATACCAATCGCTGAAATAAGCGATACTAAACGTGGGCTGCTACGCAAAGGTCGATAAGCAACTCGCTCTACCGTATAACCATAGCACCCTGTCACAAAGGCAGCGATGACAATCATACTCATGATAAGTACAGGCACAGGTACAGAGCCTCCTACCCCAAGCGCTGTCAGAGTAATCAAGCCTACATAAGCACCAATCATGTAAATCTCGCCATGTGCGAAGTTAATCATACCGATGATACCGTAAACCATCGTATAACCAATCGCAATCAACGCATAAATCGCACCGAGCGATAAGCCATTAAATAATTGTTGTAAAAATTGCGGTAAAAATGTTTCCATTCCTACTCCCCAGAAAAAACTGCGAAAAATCGACAATTCATTATCGAATCGCCGTATTTTAATCGCAGTCTCTATATTTTCTCTATTAGGGTTTAACCTTGCTTTATCTCAACGCAACTTCACCTTTATCTAGGCTAACTCTCTAGAAAGCTCCCCTGCTCGACGTGCCGCTGCTGCCATCGCCTCTTCTACAATATTTGGTAAGCCACGCTCATAAAAAACACTTAATGCCGCCAAGGTCGTGCCTCCTTTAGAGGACACATTTTCTCTTAGTTTAGCTGGCGTTTCTCCAGTGGTTTCGACCATTTTTGCCGCCCCTGCCACCGTCGCGACCGCCATCTCTTTTGCCTGTTCTGCGCTGAGCCCCATTTTGACAGCACCCGCGATTAAAGACTCAATAAATAGATAAATATAAGCAGGTCCACTACCTGACAAAGCTGTCACACTATCAATAAGCGCCTCTTCGGAAACCTTAACCACACCACCCATCGCACGCAAAATCGCTTCTGCGTAATCGACATCCGCAGCACTCACCGTGGTATTGGCGAACATACCGGTCATCCCCATGCCGACTAAAGCCGGTGTATTCGGCATAGTACGGACAATATTTTGATGTCCTAACCAAGTCTGCAAGGAAGTCATGCTAATCCCTGCCGCAACACTAATTACTAAAGTATCCGCTTGTAAGAAAGGCTTAATATGTGCGCAAACCTCTTTTAAGCCTTGAGGTTTAACCGCCAAAATCCATACTTTACACTGCGACAAGGTCTCTGAAACCACCAGACTGGTACTAGCACCAAGCTCTCTCCATAGCGCCAAGATATCCTCATTGCGATCCACAATATGAAAAGATTGACCACTCCCTTTTGCCTTCACCAAGCCTCGACCCATCGCCTGAGCCATATTACCACCACCAATAAATGCAATTTCCAGTGTCATATTTATCCCACACTCCATCCTGACATTTTTCTCAAAAAAATTTATCCATAAAAGCCACTATTGCCCTCATTCGGGAAAGCGCTTCTTTGCATAAGAATATCGCTTTTCATTTTATATGCAAAGTATTTACATGCCAAATAGCCACCACCAAAAGCTTATTATTCGTATGTCGTAAAAAAGTTTATATTTCAAATTTTTCAATTCATAGGGTAAACCCTAGAATTCATCAAAAATAATACAGAATACTTCACACTTTTGTCACATACGAGTAATATTATGTTGCTCAGTCGGGATTTCACTCGGCAGTTTTTTGAAATGTTCGTTCCCATACATGGAGAGACAATAATGAAATTTATCCCTAAGGCTTTATCATTAGCTGCATTATTAGCAGCAACTAGCAGTGCTTATGCAGCGACAGAAATTTCTTTCTGGCACTCAATGGAAGGCACACTAGGTGAGCGCGTTAGCGAAATCGTTGACGGTTTTAACAAAAGCCAATCTGACTATAAAGTAACGGCAACTTACAAAGGTAACTACGGTGAGTCAATGAACGCAGGTATCGCTGCTTACCGTGCTGGTCAAGCTCCTGACATCATCCAAGTATTCGAAGTGGGTACAGCGACAATGATGTTCTCTAAGGGTGCGATCAAACCGATTCAAGAAATGAGCGAAGAAGTAGGCAACCCAATCGATCCAAAACTATTCGTACCGGGTATCGCAGGTTACTACTCTGAGGCAAACGGCAAATTAGCGTCTATGCCATTTAACAGCTCAACACCTGTTTTCTACTACAACAAAGACTTAT
Source organism: Pelistega sp. (assembly GCA_034093535.1). Classification (GTDB taxonomy): domain Bacteria; phylum Pseudomonadota; class Gammaproteobacteria; order Burkholderiales; family Burkholderiaceae_B; genus Taylorella. Next base: position 4,239 of record JAXECN010000041.1, on the reverse strand, counting down.
TCGCTAAAGCAGGTCTTGATGTAAACAACCCACCAAAAACTTACCAAGAAATCCGTGAAGCTGCTAAGAAACTAAAAGCGGCTGGTGCTGAATGTGGTTACACAACATCTTGGCCATCTTGGGTACTTGTAGAGAACTTCGCTGCTCTACACAATGTTCCTTATGCATCTAAAAACAACGGTTTCGGTGGTTTAGACACACGTATTGATTTAAATAACGAAGCATTTGTTAAGAACTTCGAGCTATTAAACGAAATGGCTAAAGAAGGTACATTCACTTACGCAGGTCGTGGTGATGCAGGTAATGCGCTATTCTCTTCTGGTAAATGTGCAATGTTCACAGGTTCAAGCGGTTCTCGTGGCAGCTTCGTGAAAAACGCTAAGTTCGAATTCGGTATCGACCGTTTACCATACAATAGCGAAATCGTTGAAAAACCACAAAACAGCGTGATTGGTGGTGCTTCTTTATGGGTATTCAACAAAAAATCTGAAGATACTTACAAAGGCGTAACAGCATTCTTCCACTACTTAGCAAGCACAGACGTTGCAGCTAAATGGCACCAAGACACAGGTTATGTTCCAGTTGTAAAAACAGCTTACGAGAAAACAAAAGAATCTGGTTTCTATGATAAGAACCCAGGTACTGACGTACCATTCTTACAATTAAACGTAGAAACAACAGACGCTTCTCGCGGTGTTCGTTTAGGCTTCTTACCACAAATTCGTGATATCCAAGAAGGCGAAATGGAAAAAATCTTCTCACAAAAAGTATCTGTAAAAGATTCTTTAGCTGAGATGACAAAACGCGATAACGAATTGTTAGCTCGTTTTGAAAATAGCAATAAATAAGCTATTTTCTTCATAGGAAGCTACTTTCATCTAGCTTTACTATATAATAACGTTGCGGAGGGAAGCCCCCTCCGCAATTTTTGTTATACACTTTGGTAATTATTTATGGAAAAACGCGTTGTCTTCACGCATAAAGTGCTACCCTATGCCTTATTAGCACCGCAAGTCGCCATTACACTGGTCTTCTTCTTCTGGCCTGCTGGTCAGGCTATCTGGCAATCTTTCTTCTTAGAAAGTGCATTTGGTGGCGATGCCGAATTTGTCGGTTTTGAAAACTACACTCGCCTATTCAGCGATCCTAATTATTATGACTCTTTCTGGGTGACGATTGTTTTCTCTTTACTCGTTGCCGGTGTAGGTTTAGCTGTTGCGCTTTTATTAGCCGTTATGGCAGACCGAGTCATTCGCTTTGCGACAACCTATAAAACCCTCATCATTTGGCCTTATGCCGTCGCACCTGCTGTTGTTGGTGTTTTATGGGCGTTTATGTTCTCTCCTGCTGTCGGTACTGTAGCGGTATACCTCAGCAACCTAGGTTTAGATTGGAATCCTCGACTGAACTCTGGCGATGCCATGACGTTAGTCGTGATGGCTGCAATTTGGAAGCAAGTTTCTTATAACTTCCTCTTCTTCTTAGCTGGTTTACAAGCCATTCCTCGCTCATTGATTGAAGCGGCAGCTATTGACGGTGCTTCACCATTCCGCCGTTTCTGGTCAATTGTTTTCCCTCTTTTATCACCGACAACCTTCTTCTTATTAATTATCAATATGGTATATGCTTTCTTCGATACCTTTGCGATTATTGATATGACAACCCAAGGTGGTCCTGGTTCATCAACCAATGTCTTAGTCTACAACGTCTATAAGACAGCCTTTAAGTCTTTTGACTATGGTTCATCAGGGGCACAGTCAGTGATTCTATTATTAATGGTGGTTGCCCTAACGGTTATCCAATTCCGTTATATCGACCGCAAAGTACAATACTAGTTAGGAGATTTAAATGGTAGAACGTCGTCCCTGGCTAGATGTACTAGCCCACGCCATCTTAATTATTGGTTTAATTCTCGTAGCATTCCCACTTTATTTAGCATTTGTGGCTTCAACACAAACTGCTCAAGAAGTTGCCAATGCACCGATGTCACTCATTCCGGGTTCTCATCTGATTGAGAACTATCGTGACGCCCTACTAGGCGGTGGTCGTGCCAATGCCGTGCCTGTAGGCAATATGTTATGGGTAAGTTTTGTAACGGCGATGGTTATTGCTGTCGGCAAAATTACAATTTCGATGCTTTCTGCATTTGCGATTGTCTATTTCCGTTTCCCATTCCGTATGTTCTTCTTCTGGATGATTTTCGTGACTTTAATGTTACCTGTTGAAGTACGTATTTCTCCAACTTTTGAAGTGGTATCTAACCTCGGTCTAGTCAACACCTATGCAGGTCTGACTTTACCGCTTATCGCCTCAGCGACAGCAACTTTCTTATTCCGTCAGTTCTTCTTAACTGTACCGGATGAGCTCATCGAAGCGGCGCGTATTGACGGCGCAGGTCCAATGCGTTTCTTCAAAGATATTTTATTCCCATTGTCTCGTACAAGTATTGCTGCCCTATTTGTTATCCAATTTACATATGGTTGGAACCAATACTTATGGCCTCTCGTAATGAAAACATCTGAAGACTTTACACCTATCGTTGTGGGTATTCGTACGATGATTGGTGGTGGTGATAGCGTGACAAGCTGGAACCTCGTGATGGCAACCGCTATTCTTGCGATGTTACCGCCTGGTCTTGTGGTACTACTCATGCAAAAATGGTTTGTGAAGGGTCTTGTTGACTCAGAAAAATAGGATTTAAATAAAATGGCAACCTTAAGTTTTAAACAAGTTAAAAAAGTTTACCCAGGTGGTGTCGAAGTTATCCATGGTGTGGATTTAGATGTAAAAGACGGTGAATTTATCGTTATCGTAGGTCCTTCGGGCTGCGGTAAATCAACACTCATGCGTATGGTCGCAGGTCTTGAGTCAGTGACTAGCGGTAACATCGAGATTGATGGCAATGTCGTCAACAATCTTGAGCCAGCTGATCGCGACATCGCAATGGTATTCCAAAACTATGCGCTCTACCCTCATATGTCTGTGTATGAGAATATGGCATATGGTTTAAAAATCCGTAAACTCAGCAAAGAAGAAATCGACAAGCGTGTACAAGCCGCAGCGAAAATTCTTGAGCTAGGTCACTTATTAGAGCGTCGTCCTCGTCAATTATCAGGCGGTCAACGTCAACGTGTGGCAATGGGTCGTGCTATCGTACGTGAGCCAAAGGTCTTCTTATTTGACGAGCCTTTATCAAACCTTGACGCAAAATTACGTGTTCAAATGCGTTTGGAGATTCAAAAACTCCACCAACGCTTAAAAACAACAAGCCTCTATGTGACGCATGACCAAGTGGAAGCGATGACATTAGCAGGTCGTATGGTGGTGATGAACAAAGGTTATGCTGAACAAATTGGCACACCTGTTGAAGTATTTGATCGCCCAGCTTCAACATTCGTCGCAAGCTTCATCGGCTCTCCTCCGATGAACCTAATCAATGTTGTCGTAGACGCTAATGGTGCCATTAAAACAGAAGGTGGTGTGGATTTAGCGATTGATAACCAAACTATTCAAAACAGTGTCAAAGGTAAAAAAGCAATTCTCGGTATCCGTCCAGAACACTTAAGTCTGCATATCCCTCAGTTCCCAGTAACGATTGATATGGTCGAAATTTTAGGTTCTGAGCAATTAATTCACTGCTCATTAGACGGTCAGTCTATCGTGTTGCGTGCTGACTTACATGAGACAGACGCTAATCCTATCAAAGCTGGCGATACCATCAAGATTGGTAGCAATCCAAAATTCCCATTACATTGGTTTGATAGCGAAACTGGTCGCCGTATTGAGGACTAACCCCCTCTACGCTAGTTTAAAAGGGAGCTCAATTGATGAGCTCCCTTTTTTATTGGGTAAAAGCTGCTGTTCCCCGATATGAGAAAAGCTATGTCTATCATCTATGTATAAGCCGACAATAAAAAAGCAGACCCACATACGCAGGCCTGCTCTTCTTTTTAAAACAGGTCTAAAAACTATTTCGCTAATGTTTTAGAGCCGTCTTTGTGCCATGTAAACACATCAAACGCAAAGCTTGTTAAGTCGCCTGATTTCTCCCAGCTTAATTCACCAATAACGGTATTCACCTTATTAGCGTGTAGCCATTCAGCCACTTTTTCTGGGTCTGTGCTCTTCGCTCCTTTGATACCTTCAGCAATCACTTGTGTAGCTGCATAAGCTGTCAATTGGAACGCACCTGATGGATCACGACCTTTGTCTTTGAAAGCTTTAGCGATATCAGCATTT
>JAXECN010000040.1:0-18130 GCA_034093535.1 Pelistega sp. | reverse complement strand
ATGTGAGTGAGTATCGTGAGTCGGTAGTGGTGATTACGATTCGCTTATGGACGGCATCTAATGTGTATTGGAATGTACATGCGGCATTGATGAAACGCATCCGTCAGCGCCTAGAAGAGCATGCGTTCCAATTACCTGTGCCTGCACGTATTAGTAAGGTGGTAACAGAAGACCACGAATAATCAACCTCATAGGATAAAAAATGGCAATCAAAAACTCAAACGCTTTATTTGTCGCTACAGGCTTAATGCTCTTTGCACTGTTTTTTGGGGCAGGTAACTTGGTGTTTCCAGCACATATCGGTCAGCTATCAGGTGAGCATATGTGGTGGACGATTTTAGGGTTTGTCATCACGGGAGCGGGCTTGCCATTGTTAGGTATTGCAGCGATGGCGTTTTCAGGTGCTAAAGATGTTGAAGCGTTGGCGGCTCGTGTATCCCCAATTTTTGGACTATGTTTTGCGATTGCTTTGTATTTAGCAATCGGTCCATTGTTTGCCACACCGCGCACAGCAACCGTATCTTTTGAAATGGGAGTGGTGCCTTTTTTAAGTGAGACTATCTCTAAAGAATGGGCATTAGCCATTTTCTCTGTGGTGTTTTTTGGTATAGCCTATTGGTTAGCGATGTCGCCGAGTAAGTTACTTGATCGTATTGGTAAATTATTGACACCAGCTTTACTGATTAGTATTGCCGTGTTGACAGTAGTTGCCGTAGTGAAGCCGATGGGAGCATTGCAAGTAGCACAGGGTGAGTATCTATCTAATCCTTTTATTAAGGGGTTCTTGGACGGCTATCAGACGATGGATGCTTTGGCTTCTTTGGTGTTTGCTATCATCGTGATTAGTAGTTTGCAACAAGCCGGTGTGACGCAGGTTAAATCTTTGATGAAGATGACGTTAGGCGCTGGGATTTTAGCGTCGTTATGCTTGGCGATTGTGTATGCGATGGTTACCTACATGGGGGCGAGTAGCGTACAACAAATCGGTCTGCAAGAAAATGGTGCGGGTGTCCTAGCGGGGGTAGCAGCTTTTTACTGGGGGACTGCGGGTAATGTTCTCTTGCTCGTAATTGTATTGCTTGCCTGCTTAAGTACAGCGGTTGGTCTTATTGTGGCTTGTGCTGAGTATTTTAACCGTGTCTTTCCGCGAGTATCTTATCGTCAATTTGCGATTTTATTTACGATTATTTCCTGTGTGTTAGCAAACCGTGGTTTAAGCGGTATTGTTAGCTTATCTGTCCCAGTATTGATGTTGTTATATCCGCTGACGGTCGTGATTATTTTCTTGGCCTTTTTAGATAAGGTGTTTGCAGGTAAACGTATCGTCTATGTGATGACCATGGGAGTAACACTAGTGATGGGCATTTTAGACGGTTGGAAAACTGCCTTTGGTTTGCCTGCTAGTTTGGAACAAGCGCTGAATACTTACTTACCGCTGTACAATGTCGGTATGGGGTGGTTGCTTCCTGCGGTAGTAGCTTTTGTGGTGAGCTACTTATTGAGTAAGATGAAGTTGTTTTAAAGCCTATTTTTTCAGAATCTGCGTACATACGCCACGCATCATATCGGTTTCTTCTTGGGTCAGTTGACTACGATTAAACCAATGTCGCATGCGTGGCATTAATTTTTTAGGGTGGGCTGGATTTAAGAAGCCAATATGAATAAGTGCCTCTTGCCAGTGCTGAATCAGGGCTTCCACCTTTTCTTGAGGGGCATAAGTGCTCTCTGTTGTGGGGATTTGTGCCGGTTGTATCAGTTGATAGGCATAACGTAGCTCCCACGCAGCTAATTGCAAGGCTTGAGCGACATTCAGAGAGCTATATTCTGGATTTGCCGGAATGTGACAGATACGGTGGCATAGGCTAATCTGGGTATTATCTAAACCGATACGCTCGGGTCCGAGGATAATCGCTGTGCGTGTGTCATGTCCTTGGCAAAGATGATGGCTTGCCTCATTGGCTGCTTGACGAATATCCACGACAGGTGGTCCCATATCACGTTCGCGAGCGGTGAGTGCAAAAGAGAGGGTAATAGGAGCTAGTGCATCTTCCAAACTTTCGGTGATAATCGCTTTTTCGAGAATATCGACGGCGCCACTTGCTAAGGCAATGGCTTCAGGGTGGGTGGTGAGGTTTTCTTTTTGAGGAGCGGCTAAGACTAACTCTGCAAATCCCATGGTTTTAATGGCACGAGCTGCCGACCCAACATTGCCGGGGTGACTGGTGCCGACCATAATAAAACGTGTGCGTTGGAATAAAGTGTGCATAGTTCGCCTTAAAAATTGTGAAAAAATATAATTTCACTAGTATATAAGGAGATAGTCAATTAAAATAGGTGGAAATCATTAATGGAGTTTTTTGCTATCAAAAAGCTCTGCGTTCTTTTTACAACTTTATATACAAGTAGACAAATGCATCAGTTCCTAACGATTGCCATTAAGGCCGCCCGTCGTGCGGGTAGTATCATCAACCGTGCTAGCCTAGAGCTAGAAAAAGTCCAAGTTGCGCGCAAAGGTCCTCACGATTTTGTGACCGATATTGACCGTGCCTCAGAAAATGCGATTATCGAAACCATTCGTGAAGCTTATCCAGATCACGCTATTTTAGGTGAAGAAACTGGTTTTAATAAGGGAACGCGAGCAGAGCCAGAGTATCAATGGATTATCGACCCATTAGATGGCACAAAGAACTTTATCCATGGCTTGCCTGACTATGCGATTTCTATCGCTGTCGTGCACCAAGGCAAAGTGATGCATGGTCTTGTATATGACCCTAATCGCAATGAAATCTTTACAGCCTCACGAGGTGTGGGTGCTTTCTTAAATGACCGTCGTATCCGTGTCAGCACACGTACACGCATTGAAGAGTCTTTAATCGCAGGTCGTTTCCCGTTAGGGGCGCCAGAAAAAGACGGTTATCATTTCCATAATCTTGTTGAGCAAAGCAATGGTTATCGCCGCTTAGGCTCAACCGTGCTTGAGCTTGCTTATGTGGCAAGTGGTCGCCTAGATGGTTTCTGTGGAGCTAATTTACAAGCATGGGATGTTGCGGCAGGTAGCTTATTAGTCCTTGAGGCTGGTGGTCTGATTGGTGACTTTGACGGTGAACAAGGCTGGATGCGTTCGGGTAATGTTCTTGCTGGTGCACCAAAATTATTCCCTCACTTAGTTAATGCAATTGCTAAGTAATCTTCGGTAGTTTTATCATGCAAGATTTTATCTTTTTACTGAAAGCGGCTTTTCTCGGTATTATCGAAGGGATTACCGAGTTTTTGCCGATTTCAAGTACCGCTCACTTATTAATTTTAGGCGATTGGATTGGCTTTGATGCCGGTCAAGACAAGGTATACGAAATCGTCATCCAATTAGGTTCGATTTTGGCGGTGATGTGGATTTATCGCCAACGTCTGACGCAATTATGTGTCGGTACCTTGAAGCGTGAGCGAGCGGATTTGCTGTTTATTCGTAATATCTTATTAGCGTTCTTGCCGGCAGCGATTATCGGTCTATTGCTGATTAAATATATTAAGCAACTGCTTGATGGTCAGTTTATCGTCTATGCTATTACGCTAGTGTTGGGTGGTCTGATTATGCTGTGGGTGGAGAGTCGCCCGGGGATGTCTAAGCATTCGACAGCGACAGATATTGAGAGTAGCGATAAGACCACTAAGATTGAAGATATTACCGTGGGTCAGGCATTGACCGTGGGTTTTGCGCAATGTTTAGCGATGATTCCGGGGACATCACGTTCGGGTGCGACAATTATTGCAGGTATGTTTGCAGGTATTCATCGTAAGACAGCAACAGAGTTCTCATTCTTCTTAGCGATGCCGACGATGATTGCAGCCACTGTATTGAGTTTATACAAGTACGGTGCTCAGTTGAGCGAGAGTAATTTGCTTGCGGTAGTTATCGGCTTTGTAATGGCGTTTTTAAGTTCACTAGTGGTGGTGCGAGCCTTATTGGCTTTTGTGTCGCGTTATTCTTATCGCCCATTTGCATGGTACCGTATTATTTTCGGTCTATTAGTCGCTGCTTGGGTGTATAACTTAGTTTAGTGCGATTTTTAACCTAAGTATTTTTGGGTAGAAAGCCTCAGTTCTGTATGGGACTGGGGCTTTTTCTATGGGTATTTGAGGAAATTTCAGGGGCTATATCTTTTTCAGCGATAAGCCGGATTGGTCAATAATCAGATAGCCTGCACGATGGTGTTGATCCATATCCCAGTCCGTTAAGACATAGCGTTGGCGTGGTTTCTGGTCGTCTGCATTAATAGGGTGGATAGCTTCTTTATGCGTATGCCCATGCACGACATAATCAATCGCTGGGTATTGTTGAATAATCTGTGCGAGAGTGCTTGCGTCAATATCGTAATTGCGGTGATATTGTTGGTCTTGTTCGCGTTGGGCGGCTTTGCTACGTTGGCGTAAATAATTGGCAATCCCTTGTCGCCAGTTCAGTGGCAAATTGAGGAAAAGTCGCAGTAATACTGAGCAGCGTAGTGTGCGCCGTAAGCGCATATAGCCTTTGTCATGTGTGCAGAGCTCATCGCCGTGGCTGATGAGGACAGTGCCTGCCGCTGTCTGTAAAAGGGTTTGCTCAGGAAGTAACTGTACGCCTAGGCGTTGGCATAAATCTGTACCGATTAAAAAATCACGGTTGCCATGGATAAAATACACGGGGATTTTCTTGGCACAGTTGCTAATCGCTTGGAGAGATTGCTGTAACCAAGGCTCTGTGGTGTTTAAGGCAATATCATCACCGAACCAGACGTTAAAAATATCGCCGGCGAGGATAAGTGCCTGAGCGTGCTGACTAGCGTCTTGGAGGAATTGAAAAAAGGCTTGATTGGTGAGGGGGATGTGTGGCCCCAGATGAATATCTGAAGCCACATAAAGTGGTCCTGACAAGTGAATTGATGTGAGGTTAGCCACTTGAATAAAGCGTATTATTGAACAACAGAGGCTTTTTCGATAACTACGTCTTCTACTGGTACGTCACCGTGGAAGCCGCGAGTGCTTGTGCGTACGCCTTCGATAGCGTCAACCACTTCTGTACCTTCAACCACTTTACCGAAGACGGCATAACCCCAACCTTGTGGTGTTGGTGCTGTGTGGTTTAAGAAGTCATTGTTGTTTGAGTTGATGAAGAATTGTGCACTTGCAGAGTGTGGGTCGCTTGTACGAGCCATCGCGATAGTGTACTTATCATTTTTTAAGCCATTGTTGGCTTCGTTTTCGATAGGTGCATGAGTTTCTTTTTGTTTCATGCCTGGCTCAAAACCACCACCTTGAATCATAAACTTCTTGATAACACGGTGGAAAATCACACCGTTATAGAAACCTTCGTTAACGTAGGTGAGGAAGTTCGCTGTTGTTTTTGGTGCTTTTTCAGCATTAAGTTCTAAAACGATAACGCCTTTGTTAGTTTCTAATTTAACGCGTGGGTTAGACATAGTAGTTTCCTTTGTTTGTGCTTGAGCAGTTTGTGTAACAGGCATCATAAAGACGCTAGCGAGGACAAAACTATTTAAGCAATGTTTAATAAAATGCATGGATTATTTTCTATTTAAAAATTGTTGAAGTTGCTGTGCATGCGCACGAGCGCCTTTGGCACCTTGGCTAGCGGCTTTATCAAAAGATTGCTTAGCCAGAAGTGCATAGATGAGGCCAATATTCTGATTTGCAATAGCGTAGCTAGGGCGAATCGTGAGTGCTGTCTGTAATGATGTCAGTGCTTCATCAAGTGAGCCGAATTTCATCTGGACGACAGCGAGATTATTCCATGGTTCAGCCAGTTCAGGATAGTTGAAGGTCATCTCACGGTAGATGTTGACCGCTTTTGCAGCGTCGCCTTTAGCGGCATAAGCACGCCCTTCGAGGAAGAGGAGCTGTACATCCGTACCCGGACTAGCAAACTTATTGTCGCCTTTTTTCAGTTTGGCAATCTCACGTAGGGCACTATCGTAGTGACCTTGTTCAATTAGGCGATTAATACGAGCCGCCGCTTGTGTCGCTGATTCAGGGATACGAGTGTCGACACTAGGCTCTAGTTTTTTGAGAAAATTAGCGACTGTCTCTGAACCGCCCTCAGGAGGAGGCTCAAAACCCGTCACATATTGAGAATTATCGACTGGATTGACTGTGCTCTGACCACTCTCACCGGGAATGGTATCTGGAACAGCCGGCAGCTCAGATAATGGAACAAATTGTGCTGTTGCCATAGAATGACTCAACAGCAGGCTAGTGCCTAAAAGTAAGGCGAATCGATTCACTAGAACTCCAATTCTTTAATAGTAAACACTCAAATTTCATGCAGTCAATTGAGTGGGTGTTATACTTAATCCTTTCTATTTTAGCCTTAGTTTGTATGCTGGATATGAAAACTTTGCGATTATTAGCGTAAATTTTTGTAGCTGGCTTCATACCATTCTATCTTTGAGAATCTATCATGTTGATTTATAACTCTTTATCACGTCAAAAAGAACCTTTAAAAACAGTCGAAGATAAAAAAGTACGCATGTATGTATGTGGTATGACCGTCTATGATTTCTGTCACTTGGGTCATGCTCGTATGTTAGTGAGTTTTGATGTGGTACAGCGTTGGTTGCGTGTCAAAGGTTACGAGGTTAACTATGTGCGCAATGTGACCGATATTGACGATAAGATTATTAAAAAAGCAGTGGCGACAGGGCAGTCATTAAGTCAGGTGACGAGCTTCTATACAGACGCTATGCATGCTGATGAAAAGGCGTTAGGTGTACAAGCACCGACTTATGAGCCGCGTGCTACGCAACATGTACCGGGTATGTTACAGATTATCCAAGACCTTGAGAAAAAAGGCTTAGCTTATCAAGGGGATGACGGTGATGTGAATTTTGCGGTGCGTGGCTTTGAAGGATATGGCAAATTATCAGGTCGCTCGCTAGATGATTTACGTGCGGGTGAGCGTATCGCTGTGTCGGATAGCAAACGTGATCCACTGGACTTCGTCTTATGGAAGTCTGCGAAAGCCGAGGAACCGGCAGATTCAAAATGGGAGTCTCCGTATGGTTGGGGTCGTCCCGGTTGGCATATTGAATGTTCAGCGATGAGCAAGGCATTATTAGGTTTGCCATTAGATATTCATGGTGGTGGTCCAGACTTAAAATTCCCTCATCATGAAAATGAAATTGCTCAGACAGAGGGAGCTTATGGTGGTACATTGGCAAATACATGGATGCACTGCGGTCCATTGATGGTAGACAACGATAAGATGTCTAAATCACTAGGTAATTTCCGTACGATTCGCCAGACGATTGGTGCGGATGAGTCGGCGGATAACTCGGCTGAATATGCATTTAATGTACGAGAAGCGGAGATGTTACGCTTTTTTATCGTCCGTAATCATTATCGTAGTGCACAGAATTTTACGCCAGATAATTTATATGACGCTCAAGCGGCTATCGATCGTCTTTACCAGACATTACATAATGTTGGTTATGACGAGGTCGATGTGGATTGGGAAACTTGCTATGCAGCAGAGTTCGCTCAAGCCATGGACGATGACTTTAACTCATCATTAGCAGTATCGGTTTTATTCGATTTAAATACGGCGGCTAATCGTGAAAAATCAAAAGCATTAGCTGGACAGTTGCGTGCTTTAGGTGGCGTATTAGGTCTATTACAACAAGACCCAGCACAATATCTACGCTCGGCAACTCGCTATACTCGCCATGCAGCAAGTCAAACAGAGCAATTAGACGAAGCGCAAATTAATGCGTTAATCGAACAACGTGCGCAAGCGAAAAAAGATAAAAATTTCGCTCAAGCAGATGCCATTCGCCAATCTCTAAAAGAGGCTGGCGTGGAGTTAGAGGATAAGCCCGGTGGTATTACCCAATGGCGTCGTGTATAGGTTATAATAGGGCACGAATACGGTCGGATAGACCATAAAAGATTTAGGTGACAACCATATGAAAAATACATTTTTAGAGTTTGAAAAGCCGATTGAAGAACTAGAACAAAAAATCGAGCAATTGCGCAATGTTTCTTCTGAGTCTGCTGTTGATATTTCAGAGGAAATCACTCGCTTACAACAAAAGTCAGAGTCGCAAACTAAAGCCATTTACGATAAATTGACACCTTGGCAGACAGCCTTAGTCGCTCGTCATCCCCAACGTCCATATACCATGGACTATGTCAATGAAATCTTCACAGATTTCCATGAGCTACATGGCGACCGTATGTTTGCAGATGACCTCTCAATTGTGGGTGGTTTAGCACGCTTTAATGGCGAAGCATGTATGGTTATCGGTCATCAAAAAGGTCGTGATACGAAAGAACGTGCAAAGCGTAATTTTGGTATGCCAAAACCAGAGGGTTATCGTAAAGCCTTACGTTTAATGCGTTTAGCAGAGAAGTTTAATCTACCAGTATTTACTTTTGTCGATACGCCGGGTGCTTATCCGGGTATTGGTGCAGAAGAGCGTGGTCAGTCAGAGGCGATTGGTCATAATCTTTATGCGATGGCAGAATTAAAAGTCCCTATCATCTCAACGATTATTGGTGAGGGTGGTTCTGGTGGTGCTTTGGCAATTGCTGTGGGTGATGTCGTGCAGATGTTGCAATACTCAACTTATGCGGTAATCTCACCAGAGGGTTGTGCTTCAATTTTATGGCGTAGTGCGGATAAAGCCTCATTAGCGGCTGAAGCCTTAGCGATTACAGCACCTCGTCTATTAGAGTTAGGCTTAATCGATAAAGTAGTGGCAGAGCCAGTTGGGGGCGCACATCGTGACCCAGTGGCTATGAGCAAGGCGTTAAAACGCTCTCTTAGCGAAGCCTTACGTCAAGTTGAGGGATTATCAGCACAACAATTGATTGATCGTCGCTTAGAGCGTCTGATGACATATGGTCGAGTCGTTGAAAAAGACTAATTCCTTATTCGCTACATCAAATCAAGCCAGCCGTTTGTTAAAACCGCTGGCTGATTTATTTGCACGTCTGTCAGGACAAACCGTGGCACTGGGATTTAGTGCGGGAGCGGATTCTGCGATGTTGGCAGTGTGTGCCGCAGAGGTGGCTGAACAATATGGGATTGATTTACGTCTATTGCATATCCATCATGGCTTAATGAAACATGCGGATGATTGGGTACACCAAGCCGAGCAATTAGCGGCTTATTTTGATGTAGATTTAACCGTTATCCATGTGGAGGTGAATCGTCAGAGTGGTCTAGGTATTGAGGCGGCTGCACGAGAAGCGCGTTACCGTGCCTTTGCAGACTATGCTCACCAACATCATATAAAGCATTTTTTATTGGCTCATCATCTCGATGATCAGGCAGAAACACTATTGTTACGCTTATTGCGAGGGAGCGGTGTGCGTGGTATGCGAGGTATGCAAACAGCAATTGAGCGGGATGGATTGATTTTTCATCGTCCTTGGTTGGGTTGTGAGAGGAAGCTTATTTTGACCTTAGCCGCGGAGTTTGCTGCTCAGACAGGGTGGCAAGCGGTACAAGATGAAAGTAATTATGACACGCTTTATAAGCGTGCGGCAGTGAGAGTTGAGTTGGCACCAGTATTGAACCGTTATTGGTCGAGTTGGCGACAAAACTTAGCTCGTCATGCTCGCTTGATGGATGAAGCGCAAGCGATTATGGAGGATATGGCGGTATTGGATTTTCAAAACCTAGCGGCTAGTGAAGATAAGCGAAGTTTTTGTTTAAAAGCGTGGCGTGCTTTACCAGCTTATCGTCAGAGTAATGTTTTACGCTATTGGTTGGCATTGTTGGATTTACAAATGCCAACCGATAGACGTTTACAGGATTGGTTAAAGCAGTTACGTGAAGTCCACCAATTAGGTTTTGACCGTGAGGTGCGCCTGCCCCATGAGGGACATACGGTGGTGGTGAGTAAAGGGCGAGTGGAGATTATTTAACCCTTTACACACACGACTTGTTTAAGTGTATAAACAATCTCTACTAAATCCTTTTGAGCTTCCATAACAGCGTCAATATCTTTGTATGCCATTGGAATTTCATCAAGGACACCAGCGTCTTTACGACATTCGACACCACGAGTGGCTTCAATATGGTCATCTACGGTAAACAGCTTTTTAGCTTGAGTACGGCTGAGTTTACGTCCTGCACCGTGGCTGCAGCTGCAGAAACTATCGGGGTTGCCCTTGCCTCGGACGATATAACTCTTGGCTCCCATGCTACCCGGAATGATACCAAGCTGACCTAAATAAGCGGATACTGCACCTTTACGTGTGATAAAAACATTTTGATCAAAATGACGTTCTTTTTGCACATAATTGTGATGACAGTTAATCGCTTCTAGGTGGGTCTGGAAGGGTTTGCTAATCTGCTCTCTTAATGCACTAATCACACGAGTCATCATTACTTCACGATTGGCTTTTGCAAAGTCTTGTGCCCATTCTACTGCCTCACAATAGTCTTGGAAGTATTGGCTACCCTCTTCGAAGTAGGAGAGGTTCATATCTGGTAGATGGACATTATTGCGTTCGGCGTCTTTTTTAGCCAGTTCAATAAACATTGTGCCGATAGCATTGCCAACACCGCGAGAGCCAGAATGCAGCATAATCCATACGCTCTGTTGTTCATCTAAGCAAAGCTCGATAAAGTGATTACCTGTTCCTAGAGTCCCCAGATGGCGGTGATTATTGGTTTTCTCTAGCTGAGGGTATTTTTCGACAAGTTTATCAAAGCGAGGTTTTAGTGCGGCCCATGCGATATCTGCTTCGTCTGGAGGTGTTTCCCATGAGCCTCTATCGCGACCTCTTTTCTTTGGTGTTAGACCATGGGGTACGGCTTTTTCGATAGCGCTACGGATAGCAGAAAGGTTATCAGGTAAATCACTTGCAGTTAAAGTGGTTTTACAGGCAATCATCCCGCAGCCGATATCGACACCGACGGCGGCAGGGATAATAGCATTATAGGTAGGGACAACAGAACCGACAGTTGCTCCAATACCGTAATGGACATCAGGCATTGCGGCGATATGCTTAAAGACAATCGGCATTTGCGAAAGATTATTAAGCTGTTTAGCCGCCGCTTCTTCGACAGGGACTCCACGAGTCCACATTTTAATAGGGACTGCATTTTCTAGCTGAATTTCATTATAGTTTTTCATGGTGTTTATTTAGTGTTAAATATATGTTTAAAGTGTGTTTTATTAGTGTTTGCTAGGTGATTCTATTTTCTCGATTTGATGTACCCAATAGTCATTATCATTGTGGTCTTGTTGTAAAAATGAGGCAATGGTTTCAAATACGGCATCACTAAAACCACCGATATTGAGTATATCTTTACGATTATGGGCGGGCGAGTGACCATAAGGTTGTATATCTAAGCAAACTAATTTTGCATGGGGGCAGCGTTTCTTGAGTATAGCCCATTCATGCATGAGCGCCGTTCGAGTTTTATTCCGTGCAATATCTGCCCATGATTGATTATCTGAGATAATAATCACCATATCGACCAGTGCTTTTTCTTCGTTTAATTGGATGAGCGGAGCACTCACCGTCGTTCCACCTCCACAAATTTCTGCAAATTTTTCGCTATTGTGTAGGATGTTATCATTAGCATTAAAGTCGATATCTCGGACATGAATATCAAAAGGTATCATACGTGCATGAGGATTCTTGCGCAATAAGGCAGAGGCGATAAGTCCAGCGACATCAACACAGCGTATGCGTGATGTTGCGGAGCCACGATAACCAGTGATAGCGCTGCTCATTGAGCCAGATACATCTGGGCAAACGGCGATTTTAGCGTCTAATGTCGGGACATTAGCAATCGCATGCTCCATCGCTTGTTCAATAGCGGCACGAATAATATCGGGTGTCTTGTCATCCATGGCACGATAGGTGGCAAGTAATTGGTATGGCATGACTTGTGCTTTATGGACTTCGACTTGGCTTGCTAGACGTTGAGCGAGTAGGTGTGTGGTATCGCTTTGTTCAAAAACTTGATGGCGTGCAAGCATATTGAGTCCTTGGCGTAGTTGTGACCAACTCATCTTCAGTGCTAAATCCTGCCATTGCTGATTGCTTAGTTCCAAGGAGGTCAGCATAAAAAATGGCACGTCAGGTAATTCACCGACAGAATTCTTTTTAAATTCCTCAAAGGCGCGCGTGGTCGCAGGAAGTGTTTGAATATCGATGTTTTTGTCAATAATCCATGCAAACCATGCTGAACGCCAGTCCTCAAGTGCTTTTGGATGTACCATCTTGATGATATCTGCTAAAGAGGGTTTGTTGCCAATTGCTGCATTGAGGAGCTGTTTTTCTGAAGCATTGTTTAGCCATTGTTGAATCAACTTCTTCGGCAATGTTCCTAAAGACTTACGACCTGTAACCCCGCTACGCATAATTTGTACAAAATTGCGTAGCATTTTTCCGTTGGTGATGATATGTGCAAATACTTGGGCAAAATGAGTGCTATCACGTGAGGCTAGCACGGCGAGCAATAGTGCAGGAATATCTTTCATCTGTGCTTTGTGCGCAGAGTAAATAGCGGCTTTAGCAATGAAGTCGGTGTCGACTTGCTTGCATAGTTGCAGCGTCTTTGCTAATTCAGTTTTGCCGTCTGCATAGTAAGTTTGACCAAAGCAAGCGGTTGCTGCTAATTGAGCAAGTTGCTGCTTTGCACTAAGTGAATAGGCTATCCCACCAGCTTCATTGTGAGTGAGGGCTGGAGAGGGTGTTGCATGAGGCTGTGTATTGAATAATTGTTGATTAGCCATTTTTATATCCTATTATTGATAAGGGGAGGTCGCAACAAGGATTGTTAGGTAGCGTTAACGGATGCTTGTACTGAAAACCTAACAGCATTTGCGACCACACAAAATAATGACAAGATTGAAGAAATGGATTTCAAAAGCCCACTTTTCCTGAGCGTCTCCTAGCACACCTTTAAAGGGTTAGGTTGCTAGACGAGGGACTTGCACCCTCTATTCTGATTTACATTTGCTGTAATTTCTTCCGCATTCTTTATTTTGTGAGATAGTTTTTAGACTATCTGCTTTTCCTTAAGCAAAGGGCATGCCAACTTTTGTTTTTTTGTTGTTGAATGATTTTAACTTATTGATTTTAAATAAAAATATTATTTAATTTTTTGATAGCGGGTTTTTATCTAATATTAAGTATATTTAATTTTATATAATTAAATATATTAAAACTATAAAAATATATATAATTTAAGGTGGGATGTATTTTAATGTTAACGGTCTATTAGTTTATTGAGTTGGCGTAACCGTATTACTTAAAAGAGAGTGGATGAATTGGAAAATAAGAAAAAAATTGTTTGTTTGAGTTGTTTGGGAACCCGCAAGGATAAAGCCCGTGATGATAGCCATGCTCGTTGGGCAAAATGGCGTCCTAATGTGGCGCTTTTTCAGCGACAAGATGTATTTGTTGATCGTTTGGAGCTTTTTTATGATGATGCCTTTTTGTCGCTAGCTGAAGCTGTCAAACGAGATATTGCACAGGTATCTCCAAGGACAGAAGTCAATTTGGTGGCGATGAATTGGCAGGACCCATGGGACTTTTCCGAGGTTTATACCAAATTTCATGATTGGGCAAAGGATTATGATTTTCGCCCAGATGAGGAGGAATATTGGGCTCATATGACCACGGGCACGCATGTGGCACAAATTTGTCTGTTCTTGATGGTTGAGGCTAGAACTATTCCCGGTAAGTTACTACAGAGTTCTCCGCCTAAGACTCAGTTTGCTGTGATGAGTGCGGAGGATGTGGGGCATTATGAGCTGATTGATTTGGATTTGGCGCGCTATGATGTGATTGCGCAGCGATTAGAAGAGGCTCGTGATGATGCAGTCCGCTATTTAAAGAGCAATATTGCGACGCGTAACCCTGCTTTTAATCAGATGATTACCAGTATTGAGCAAGTTGCCTTAAATTCTCATGCACCGATATTATTAAGTGGAGCGACGGGTGTTGGTAAATCGATGTTGGCAAAACGTATTTATGAGCTCAAAAAAGCCAGACACCTTGTATCGGGGCGTTTACTCGATGTGAACTGTGCCACTTTAAAAGGAGATGGGGCGAGTTCTGCTTTATTCGGTCATAAAAAGGGGTCATTTACTGGGGCGATAGAGGCGAGAGAGGGGTATTTGCGAGCTGCTCATCAAGGGGTATTGTTTCTCGATGAAATCGGTGAACTAGGCTTAGATGAGCAGGCTATGCTTCTTAAGGCAATTGAGGAAAAACGTTTTTATCCGGTTGGTAGTGATCAAGCGGTAGAAAGTAATTTTCAGCTAATTGCAGGGACTAATCGAGATTTACGGTTAGAGGTTAAAGAGGGGCGGTTTCGTGCCGATTTGTATGCCAGAATTAATTTATGGCACTTTGCTTTGCCATCTTTGGTGCAGCGAAGAGAGGATATTGAACCGAATATTGAACATCAGTTAGCATTAGTTTCTCAGGAATTAGGGAGGGTTGTTCGCTTTAATAAAGAGGCACTGATGATGTACCTCGACTTTGCGCATTCTTCAGAAGCAGTATGGAGTGGCAACTTCCGTGATTTATCAAGTAGTATCACGAGATTGGCGACATTGGCTCCACAGGGACGTATTCAAGAAGATTTGGTGGCAGCTGAAATACAAAAGTTAAGATGGTTTTGGTCGGATAATACAGATAATGCGGTCAGTGATATTCGTAATGTAGTCGATATTGCTTGGGATACATTGGATGTTTTTGAGCAGTTACAGTTGGAAGCGGTGATTAAAGAGTGTCGTTGTTATCGCTCGATGGCAGAAGCAGGGCGAGCGCTGTTTAATGTCTCGCGTGAGCAAAAGGCGCGTAGCAATGATAGTGATCGCTTACGGAAGTACTTACAGAAATATGGACTGAAGTGGGGGGATTTTCATTAGCCTAAGCCTCATTGCAAGTTTCGTGCAGTCGTTGATAGCTATGGACATGTGCTCATTTAACATCAGAGTTCGCTGCAAGATTTTCGTGCAGTCGCTCGCAGCGACATTGGAAACGGCGAGCGAATACACAATGTTCTGTAGTGGGTGCAGGAAGCAGCGAAGCACAGCAAGAGTGAATTGTCTGCAGTGTGGGCGGATGGACTATTACTTCTGTCCACGGTGCATCACAATCATCCCGAGAATAGCTAATGGTGCGCCGATGAGTAAAGAGGTGTGAAGAGGTTCGCCTAAGAATATCGCTGAAATGCCAATTCCAAATACTGGAACGAGAGCAATATAGGCAGCAGCATTACCGGCTCCAAGCGCTTTAACGCCCATAAAGAACCAATAGTAGCCAAGTACGGTAGCACCTAATGCCATCCCTACTAAAGCTCCATAGACACGCCAAGATGACTGATAAGCAGTTATCCAAGCGCTAGTTCCATCAACTGATAGGGAGGTAATCACTAAGAAAAGTGTGCCAAAAGCTGTTGAGAAAGTGGTTGCTGTTAGTGCGTCAATACCTGCTAATAATTTACGTCCGATGAGGGTATAGGTTACCCAAGAAAGTACACATCCTAATAAGAGGTATTCGCCTAGTCCTACGCCACCAGATAAAAAGCGGAGCGGGTTGCCTTGAGAAATAGCATAAAGTGCTCCAAAAATAGCCATGGCAATACCGAGAATAATGGTGCTGTTAAGTTTTTCTTTGAAGAGAAGGGCTGCCATCATCAGTGTTACGGCAGGATTCAGGGCAATGACGGCAGAGGCCTTACCCGAGGGAATCCATTGGAGGGCGAGTAAGAAGCATACGCCATAGGCAAAAATACCTGTTGCTCCTGTTGCGACTAAGCCTAGCCATTGTTTGCTGGAAAGTGAGCGAGCGGCTTTAAAGCGGTCGCTGCTATATAACCAGATGAGTAAGGCGATGCTAGCGATGATAAAGCGAATAGTTGAGCCTGTGATAGGGGGTATATTTTGTGCTACCATACGCCCCCATGGCCACGAAGCTCCCCAAAGTACCGCCATGCCAATAAGTCTGAGGTGAATGCCGAGAAGGGGAGCTGAGGGTGTCATATCTATCCTATTTTTAACTACTGGGCTAATTCTTCCGCCATCATTTCGCGAATTTTGAACTTTTGAATTTTACCAGAAGCTGTCATAGGGAATTCATCAACTAAGCGGATATAGCGAGGAATTTTTTGACGTGAGATTTGTCCATCGCAGAATTTGCGGATGTCATCTTCGGTTAAGTTGCTATCTTCTTTGGCTTTAATCCAAGCACATAGCTCTTCACCGTATTTTTCATCAGGCACACCGACAACTTGCGCTTCTAAAATCTCCGGGTGAGTGTATAAGAAATCTTCAATCTCACGAGGGAAGAGGTTTTCTCCGCCGCGGATAACGAGGTCTTTAATACGCCCTACGATAGCGCAGTAACCCTCTTCGTCCATCGTAGCAAGGTCGCCAGTATGCATCCAGCCTGCTGCGTCAATTGCTTCAGCTGTTTTAACTGGGTCGTTCCAATAGCCTTGCATCACTGAGTAGCCACGTGTACAAAGCTCACCGGGGGTGCCGCGAGGGACAATACGACCTTCGGTATCCACAATTTTGACCTCTACATGCGGGTGAATGCGACCAACAGTACTCACTCGTTTTTCAAGAGGGTCATCGACATGGCTTTGCATGCTCACTGGAGAGGTTTCTGTCATGCCATAGCAAATGGTAACTTCGGACATATGCATTTGGTCGATGACTTTTTTCATGACTTCCATCGGGCAAATCGTACCTGCCATCACGCCTGTGCGTAGTGAGCTAAGGTCAAATTTACTAAACTCGGGGTGGTCTAGCATATTGATAAACATGGTAGGGACACCATAAGCGGCAGTGCATTTTTCTTCTTCGATGGCTTTCAGGTTTTCGAGAGGGTTGAATACTTGGTCATGATAAACCATGGTTGAGCCGTGAGTAACGCAAGCAATATTGCCAATCACCATACCAAAGCAATGGAATAATGGCACGGCAATTGACACAGCATCTTTATCGCTTAGTTTGATGGTCTCACCGATAAAATAACCATTATTGAGGATATTATGGTGAGTGAGCATAGTACCTTTTGGATTGCCTGTTGTACCTGAGGTGAATTGAATATTAATAGGGTCATCAAATTGTAGCGTCTCGCCAATACGAGTAAGATTGGCTAGTTCATCGGTGGTAGGTTCTTGTAAAAGAGCAGAGTAGTTGAGCATGCCATCGGTTTTTTCTTCATCAAGTTTGATGACATAGCGTAATGTTGGTGCATTTTCTGCTTGAAGCTCACCAATAGGAGAGGTTTTTAATTCAGGGACGACATCATATACCATCTGGATATAATCGCTGTCTTTGAATTGAGAGATAATGACCAAACCAGAGCAACCGACTTTATTCAGAGAGTATTCTAATTCTGTGCGGCGATATGAGGGGTTCATATTGACGAGGATAATGCCTGCTTTAGCGCAAGCATATTGGATAATCGTCCATTCGGCACAATTAGTTGCCCATAGACCTAAGCGATCGCCGGGTTTGAAGCCTAGACGTAATAGACTGCAAGCGACGATATCAACTTGTTTTTTGAGTTCGCGATAAGTTAGGCGGATATTTTGGTGGCGAGAAACGAGTGCGAGTTGATCGCCGTATTGTACGCATGCATTATCAAAGTTTTGACCGAGTGTTTCGCCAAGCAATGGCTTATCCGATGCCCCATGTACATAACTAAGTTGGGTCATGAAAAATCTCCTTAAGAGTAGTAATACACAATAGTTTTTGTTATTTTGTCGTGATTATAAGACGAAGGAGATTGGAAAAAAATTGGTATTCTTACTAGGGAGAGGGGGAGTGTATGCACCAAAAGAAGGTGTTTGAAAGCAAAGGGTGGGAGATAAAGGGGGAAAGGAGGGCAAAGAAAAACGGACTTGAATTAAAAAACTCAAGTCCGTCTAATATGGCGCGCCCGGCAGGATTTGAACCCACGACCCCTTGGTTCGTAGCCAAGTACTCTAATCCAACTGAGCTACGGGCGCATAAAACATCATACTAAGGAGATATATTATGAATACTGGCGCGCCCGGCAGGATTTGAACCCACGACCCCTTGGTTCGTAGCCAAGTACTCTAATCCAACTGAGCTACGGGCGCGTTAAGAAAATAATTATG
>JAXECN010000039.1:0-20222 GCA_034093535.1 Pelistega sp. | reverse complement strand
AGTCGCTCGTATCTATGGTTTTGATAATATTCCTGATGTAGCACCGATTGTGCCAGCAGTGATGTTACCAACTGATGAGACCGTGCGTAGTGACCATGCAATGCGTCAAGTGATGGCTTCACAAGGTTATCAAGAAGTAGTGAACTTTAGCTTCGTAGAGCGTGATTGGGAAGAGAAGCTCATGGGCAATAAAGACCCTATCGCTTTACTCAATCCGATTGCTAGTCAATTAGCGGTTATGCGCTCTGGTTTGATTGCGGGTTTAGTGGCAAATATTGTTTACAATGCCAAACGCAAGCAAAACCGTGTCAAGGTCTTTGAACTCGGTCGCGTATTCTCACGCAATACAACTGTTAAAGATGGTGATTTGACCGTAGCCAATGTAGACCAACCGTTACATCTAGCGGGTGCGTCTTGGGGATTGGCTTATCCAGAGCAATGGGGTATGCCTGCACGTCAAGTTGATTTCTTTGATGTGAAAAAAGAGTTACAAAACCTTTACGGCAGTGCTGCAAATCAATTACAATTCTTACCCTTAAAAAACCATCCTGCATTACATCCAGGACGTAGTGCGGAAATCCGTCTAAATGGGACGGTAGTGGGTATGATTGGTGAATTGCACCCAGTGTGGGTACAAGAATATGATCTCAATCATGCACCTGTAGTATTTGAAGTGACGGTGGCGTCATTAAAAGACCAAGCTTTACATCAACCAGGTGAGTTGTCTAATCAACCTGTCGTGATTCGTGACTTAGCGATTTGGGCACCTAATACGCTAGAAGTGCAATCGCTAATTGATGCGATTAAAACCGCGAAGAGCGAAGAATTGGCGATTATCCAAGATATTAATTTATTTGATATCTGGAAAGACGCGAAGAGTGACACACCAGAGCGTAGTTTAGCTTTCCGCTTTATCTTACAAGATTCGGCAGTTACGCTAGAAGATGCTCGTGTTGAACAATGTATGGCTAAGGTCTTAGAGACTTGGGTAAGTCAGTTTGGCGTACGTCAACGTTAATAAGAAGGAATTGATTCATAATGTCAGTTGAGAATAAGACCCTCACAAAAGCAGATTTAGCAGAAATGCTATTTGACTTTGTGGGGCTAAATAAGCGAGAAGCAAAAGATATCGTGGATACCTTTTTTGACCAAATTCGTGAGTCTTTGGCAAATGGTAACTCGGTAAAGCTCTCAGGGTTTGGGAACTTTCAGGTGCGTGATAAGCCAGCACGTCCGGGACGTAACCCAAAAACAGGTGAGGTCATTCCTATTGAGGCTCGTCGTGTGGTGACGTTTCATGCGAGCCAAAAGCTAAAAGGGATTATTGAAGACCCATCAAGTGCAGATTTATCATAATCTATACCATCAAGGGGCTGTTTGTAAAAAACAGTCCTTTTACTTTTAATAATCACTTTTCCAGTGTAAAATCAATGTTATTCTAGAAATAGTTGATGTGAATTCTTATTATTATGATGCAAACAGAAATTTTGTCGACGGCAGCTTTACCGCCCATTCCCGCCAAACGTTATTTTGCGATTGGTGAGGTCGCTGAGCTTTGCAATGTTAAGCCGCATGTTTTACGCTATTGGGAACAAGAGTTCACACAGTTAAATCCAGTAAAGCGTCGTGGTAATCGTCGTTATTATCAGCATCATGAAGTATTATTAATTCGTAAAATTCGTGAGCTTTTATATGATCAAGGTTTTACAATTAGTGGGGCTCGTAATCGTCTAGGTGATGTGCGTGAGGTAAAACAACCTGAAGCTGCTGTACGGTTTAGTGCCCAAGAGATTCAGTCTTTGCGTAGCGAGTTGTCAGGTATTTTGGTAGATTTAGATAAGATGCTTTAATTGCTTGTCGCTTAAGTAGAAATAAGAAGACCAGTTCAATATGAACTGGTCTTTTGTTTTACAATGCATCACTTGCATAATCAGCGAGGCGTGAGCGCTCACCTTTTTGTAGGGTAATATGTCCTGAATGTTGCCAACCTTTAAATCGATCCACCACATAAGTAATGCCTGAACTTCCTTCGGTGAGGTAAGGGGTATCAATCTGTGCGATATTACCTAGACAGACGATTTTTGTACCAGGACCTGCACGGGTGATGAGAGTTTTCATCTGTTTAGGGGTGAGGTTTTGTGCCTCATCAATAATCACAAACTTATTGAGGAAAGTACGACCTCGCATAAAGTTCATTGATTTGACCTTAATATGAGATTGAATAATCTCTTTACTTAAACTGCGCTCCCATTGTAGTGTGCTGTCTTTACGAGCTTGTGTATTTAAGAACTCAAGATTATCTTCTAGTGCGCCCATCCAAGGCTGCATTTTTTCTTCTTCCGTACCCGGTAAGAAACCAATATCCTCACCAACGGGGACAGTCACACGCGTCATGATAATCTCGGTGAAGCGTTTGGTTTCTAAGACTTGTGTCAACCCAGCAGCGAGAGCGAGCAATGTCTTACCCGTACCCGCTTGTCCTAATAGGGTGACAAAATCAATATCTGGATTCATCAGTAGATTGAGGGCAAAGTTCTGCTCTCGATTACGAGCCGTCACGCCCCAGACATTGTTTTTCGGGTGGGTGTAGTCACGAATTGTTGCTAATACGGCTGTCTTACCACTGACCTCTTTGACTTGAGCATAGAGTGGATTATCACCCTCAAAATAGACAAACTCATTAACTCGGAAATTATTGACCAGAGGACCACGAATTTTATAGAAAGTTGTGCCTGCCTGTGTCCAAGACTCCATATCTTTAGCATGACGAGTCCAGAAATTATCGGGTAACAGGACATTGCCCTCGTAGATTAAATCTGAGTCCTCAATGCTATGGTCATTGAGATAGTCTTCTGCTTTTAAACCTAAAGCACGGGCTTTAAGTCGCATATTAATATCTTTAGAGACCAGAATAACTGAACGAGTAGGGAATTGATTTTGCAGGCTTTGGACGACGGTCAAAATCATATTATCCGCTTTGCCGTCTGGGAGATGGATACTGAGCGGGTCTTCTAGTTTGCTCGTCTGAAACCAAAGCTGTCCAGTAGCGTCTTTATTGCCTAGGCGATTAAGGGCAATCCCTGCCAATAAATCATCCACCTCATTACATAAATCGTCCAAAGTACGGCTGACTTGACGGGCATTCCGAGCCACTTCAGTCATGCCTTTTTTGTGGTGATCTAGTTCTTCAAGGGCAACCATTGGCAAGAAAATATCATGCTCCTCAAAGCGGAAGAGAGAGGTAGGGTCATGCAGTAGAACGTTGGTATCCAGTACAAATAATTTGCGATTGGCATCAGAAGTTTTCTTGGCAACTTTTTTCTTCGCCTTGTTGGTGCTAGCGGATGTTTCTGGCTTAACTGGCTTAGCGGCAGAGCTAGGCAAATTATGTTCTGGCGTCGTATCCTCAACCATTGGGGATGGTACTGCTGTAACGACTGTATTTTTCGCTTGAGTGGCTTTTTTACTGCTCTTGCGATATTCTGCTTTAGGTTCTTGAGTAATATCAACTTTATCAGCTAATTGTGTCGGTAGTTTTGGTAAAGGCATTATTTCCCCAATGGTAGATTGATTACAGAGCTTTAACAGTTTCTAGAACTTTTTCGACATGTCCGGGAACTTTAAGACCACGCCATTCTTGGATGAGAACACCTTCTTCATTGATTAAGAAAGTTGAGCGTTCGATACCACGGACTTGTTTGCCGTACATATTTTTCATCTTCATCACACCAAACATCTCGCAGAGTGCTTCTTCGGGATCAGAGATTAGTGTAAAAGGCAGCTCTTGTTTGGTAATAAAGTTTTGATGTGATTTTAGGGAGTCACGAGAAACACCGATAATGACGGTATTGGCGGCTTTAAAGTCCTCGATAAAATCACGAAAACCTTGAGCTTGTGTAGTACAACCCGGTGTGCTGTCTTTAGGATAGAAATATAGGACAACACGCTTGCCTGCAAAATCGGCTAAAGAAATCGTGCCTTGGCTGCTTTCTGCTGTCCATGCAGGTACTTTTTTACCTAATTCAACTTGGATCATCTTAATAAATCCTCTAATCAATTAATAGGGCAACTGCCACTTTACGACCCTCTGACATAAGTACATTGTAAGTGCGAGAGGCGGCTTTTGAATCCATCGTCTCAATGCCAATTCTGGCATGTAAGAGTGGGGCAAGGATAGCAGGAGAGATAAAGGCTTGACGCTTACCAGTGCCGATAATAATCACCTCGGGTGCATTGGTATAGCGAGGAATAGTGTTTTCTTCGAGAAAATCAATTGCCGAGCCTTTTTCAACTTCAAGATTGGCGGCAGTTTCGATATCTTTAAGTGTGATTTCTGTGAAGTGCTTAACTTCCCAAGCTTGAATCTCACCCTCAGGACCGAAGCAGATTGGGTGGTGATAGCGTTGGTCATTGACTTCAATATAGTCATCGCCATACCCAGTAACGGTATTAAGCGCTGTACGTTGTTCTCTATGTAATTGCACCTGAACTCCAAAATTTTTACTTATGTTAGGTCATCAATATGACAGTTTTATTATAGCTAAATATTTTACGGGACTGGCTACAATCCAAGGACTTAAAAATGGTTTAGAAACCTTGAGTAAAAAGCCCAAGGAATAAAAATATAGAGGTGTAGAGATAATTCGCTGAAAATTTTAATCAAAAATGGAAAATCCCTTGCCAACTAAGGGGGAAATAGGCTATTTTTGTAAGTTTATTTCTACTTCATTTTTAAGGTTTATCAACTATGAGACACTTCCCACGAATTGAGCGTTTGCCTCCCTATGTTTTTAACATTACTGGCGAGCTGAAAATGGCCGCGCGCCGTCGTGGAGAAGACATTATTGATATGTCTATGGGTAATCCTGATGGCTCGACACCCGAGCATATTGTGAAGAAGATGGTTGAGGCAACGCTTCGCCCAGATACGCATGGTTACTCTGTGTCAAAAGGTATTCCTCGTCTACGTAAAGCGATTACCGACTGGTATTTGCGCCGTTATGATGTGGCATTTGACCCTGATTCAGAAGCGATTGTGACAATCGGCTCAAAAGAGGGTCTAGCGCATTTGATGCTAGCGACCCTAGATGAGGGGGATACGGTATTAGTGCCGAATCCGAGCTATCCTATCCATATTTATGGCGCAGTGATTGCCGGTGCGAACGTACGCTCTATCCCTATGGGACCGGGTATTGACTTCTTTGCAGAGATTGAGAGTGCGATTCATAATACGTTCCCAAAACCTAAGATGTTGATTATTGGTTTCCCAAGTAATCCGACCGCACAATGTGTGGAATTAGAGTTTTTTGAACGTATTGTTAAACTCGCCAAAGAAGAAAATATTATTGTTGTGCATGATTTGGCTTATGCTGATATTTGTTTTGATGGCTATGTCGCTCCGTCAATTATGCAAGTGCCGGGTGCAAAAGACGTCGCTGTTGAGTTCTTTACTATGAGTAAGAGCTACAATATGGCAGGTTGGCGTGTCGGTTTTATGGTCGGTAATGCCGAGATTGTGGCGGCATTAGCACGTATTAAGAGCTATCATGATTATGGCACATTTACACCTATCCAAGTCGCTTCTATTGCTGCATTGGATGGTCCGCAAGATTGTGTTCATGAGGTCGTACAAGAATACCAAAAACGCCGTGACGTATTAGTCAAAGGTTTGCATGAAGCAGGTTGGATGGTCGATATTCCAAAGGCGTCAATGTATATTTGGGCAAAAATCCCAGAGCAATATGCTCATCTGAAATCATTAGAATTTTCTAAAAAATTATTAGCACAAGCTAAAGTGGCTGTCTCACCGGGGGTAGGTTTTGGTGAGTATGGTGACGATTATGTACGTTTTGCCTTGATTGAAAATGAACAACGTATCAAACAAGCAGTTCGTGGTATTAAAGATATGTTTAAAAAGGATGGCTATCTGAAATGAGTCAATTAAACCCAATTAAAGTCGGTCTACTAGGTTTTGGTGTTGTGGGGAGCGGTACTTGGAAAGTGCTCACTCGCAATGCCGAGGAAATTGCTCGTCGTGCAGGTCGTCAAATTGAAGTCGCGCGTATTGCGACACGTACTACGTCTAAAGCGACAGATGTTGTTGGTCAGGCTATCCCTGTTAGCGATGATATGCTATCAGTTGTGAATGACCCAAGCATTGATATCGTGGTGGAGTTGATTGGTGGCACGACTTTGGCAAAAGACCTCGTGCTACAAGCTATCGCTAATGGTAAACATGTGGTGACGGCGAATAAAGCTTTACTTGCTGTGCATGGTAATGAAATCTTTAAAGCGGCTCGTGAGCGTAATGTTACTGTGGCGTTTGAGGCGGCTGTTGCAGGTGGTATCCCGATTATCAAGGCAATGCGTGAGGGTCTCACGGCAAACCGTATCCAATGGTTAGCTGGTATTATCAATGGGACAACCAACTTTATTCTCACGGAAATGCGCGAAAAGGGTTTATCTTTTGCAGATGTTCTCAAACAAGCACAAGAACTGGGTTATGCTGAAGCTGACCCGACCTTTGATGTAGAAGGTGTTGACGCGGCTCATAAATTGACGCTTTTGGCTTCAATCGCTTTTGGTATCCCAGTCCAATTTGATAAAGTACATATTGAGGGGATTAGCCGCTTAGCACCTGAAGATGTGGTGGCGGCAGGTCGTCTTGGCTATCGTATCAAATTATTAGGTTTGGCTATCCGTCGTGATAAGGGGGTGGAATTACGTGTGCATCTTTGTTTAGTACCGAATAGCAAATTAATCGCAAGTGTCGAAGGTCCGATGAATGCGGTTGTCGTTAAAGGCGACGCTGTGGGTGAGACCTTATACTATGGTGCAGGTGCAGGTTCAGAGCCGACTGCTTCAGCGGTAGTGGCTGATTTAGTTGATGTTACGCGTTTATTGACAGCCGATCCAGAACACCGTGTTCCACCATTAGCCTTCCAAGCAGACGCTTTAGCCGACTATCCAATTCTTCCGATTGAAGAGGTAACCTCATCATACTACTTACGTCTGAATGTAGAAGATCGTCCGGGTGTGATGGCAGAGATTGCGACCATTCTTGCCAAGGGTAATATCTCGATTAACTCGATGATTCAAGACCCACATACGGACGGCGCTTCAATTATCTTCTTAATTCATCAGGCTCGTGAGGGTAATGTTCGTGAGGCAATTAAGCAGATTGAGAACTTATCCTTTGTTCAATCAAAAGTAACCGTCATTCGTTTGGAAGAATTATCATGAAATATGTATCAACCCGTGGTGGTGTAGAGGCTGTTGAGTTTTCAGCTGTACTATTAGAAGGGCTAGCACGAGACGGTGGTTTGGCTATGCCAGAACAAATGCCCGTGGTGAGTCCAGAGACCTTAGAATCATGGCGTAAACTGAGCTATGCTGAGCTAGCCACTGAGGTGTTAAGTTTATTTATCACCGATATCCCTAAAGCAGATTTAGCTGAGTTATGTGCTCGTAGTTATAATACACAAGCCTTTAATTCGGCAGATATCGTTCCGCTGAAAAAGTTAGATGAACAGATTCAAATTGTGGGTCTATCAGAGGGACCTACTTTAGCATTTAAAGATATGGCAATGCAGTTCTTAGGCAATATCTTTGAATATGTCTTAGCCAAACAAGGGCGTACTTTAAATATCTTAGGTGCGACTTCGGGTGATACAGGTTCGGCGGCAGAGTATGCATTGCGTGGTAAAAAAGGCGTAAAGGTCTTTATGCTATCACCATTTGGACGTATGAGTGAGTTCCAGCGTGCTCAGATGTACTCATTACAAGACGAAAATATCTTTAACTTATCTGTTAAAGGCGTTTTTGATGAATGCCAAGATATTGTTAAAGCTTTAGGTAATGATTTAGCCTTTAAAGAAAAATACCATTTGGGTGCGGTGAATTCGATTAACTTTGCTCGTATTTCAGCGCAGGTGGTCTATTATTTCTGGGCATGGTTACGTGCGACCAATTCTGCTGGTGAAACCGTCTCGTTTACTGTGCCATCAGGTAATTTTGGTAATGTTCTATCGGGTCATATTGCTCGTCAGATGGGCTTGCCAATCCGCCGTCTAGTGGTTGCAACTAATGAGAATAATGTCTTAGAAGAGTTCTTCAATACGGGTGTTTATCGTCCGCGCTCACCAGAGCAGACTTATGCGACATCGAGTCCATCGATGGATATTTCTAAGGCATCTAACTTTGAGCGTTTTATCTATCATTTTGTCGGTGAGGATGGTGCGCAAGTTAAAGCCTTATGGCAGGAACTCGCTGACAAAGGGCAGTTTGACTTAAGCGCTCGCCAAGCAGAATTCGAAGCAAAATTTGGTTTTGTAGCAGGTGTTAGTTCTCATGCGGATCGTTTAGCCACGATTAAAGCTGAATTTGAGAAGAATGGTTATCTGCTTGACCCTCATACAGCAGACGGTGTAAAAGTTGCTCGTGAGTATCTTGATCCGGGTGTGCCGATGTTAGTCTTAGAAACCGCTTTACCCGCTAAGTTTACGGAGACTATCCAAGAGGCGATTGGTCAAGCAGCTCCGGTACCTGCTCATCTCGCTGGTCTAAAAGACTTACCACAACGTGTAGAAGTGATGGATTGTGATGTGGAGCAAGTCCGTGCGTATATGGTGAAGCATATCGAAAACTAAGCACATCATTACCATAACACTGACTATCCCGCTCAGACAGAGCGGGATTTTTTTATTTGCTTGTCTTAAAGTGGTATCGAAAATTTGGTTCTCAGCTATGCTATTGCCATAAATTACTTTTTCTTAAAGGGTTATTCAAAAATCTTTAAATAAAAAGGAGTAGAATATAACTTGAGTAAATAAGTCGGATATTTCTTTAATGAGTAAATACTATGGCACTGATACAAATTGATATTCCTGATCCAGCGGCACGTCAACCTTCTAAGTTTGAGGTTATTTTTGCATTAGGTTTTCGACCGATGTATTTGATGAGTGCTATTTGGGCAGCTATTGCGGTGGCTTTATGGATTTATATGCCGCAATTGTTAGTCGGTAAAATGGCGGGAGTCTGGTGGCATGCTCATGAAATGCTTTGGGGATTTATTGCGACTGTTGCCGTAGGCTTTTTACTGACAGCGAGTGCGACGTGGACGGGTAAGAATCCTTTGAAATCGACGCCTTTAGCTTTGTTATGTGCGCTATGGTTAGTGGCACGTATTGGATACCTGGTTCCGGGTTCAGTGAGTTTTACTGTTGCGGCGATTGCCGATGTCGGCTTTTTTATCTATGGAGCCATCGCTTTAGCGCGTGTTCTTATTAAGAGCAAGAGCAAACAGAACTATCCCTTAGTCGGAGCCTTATTAGGTTTAGCAGCGACAAATACAGCCTATCTTAGCTATATTGCTTTAGATAAGACGGAGTATTTACGTACTGGTTTCCAAACAGGTCTATTAATTATGGCGTTTATTGCCTTATTAATTGGTCGTCGTGTTATCCCATTCTTTACGCAACGTGGTGCAGGTTTAGATATTCCGCGTAGTGAGAAATCAGGTAAATATCAGCTATGGTTGACTGGCTTGGCGGTCATTAGTTTGGTCGCAGGTTTATCGGTGGTAACAGCGATTTTATTATTGGCATTAGGGGCAGTCACCCTCTATCAGTTATATACTTGGCAACCACTCGGTGTGCGTAAAGTACCGCTACTTTGGGTGCTCCATATTTCCTATTTCTTCTTGGGTTTAGGGCTAATCGTGGCGGCGATTTATTTCCTACCTGTGAGTACGACAGCGTTACCACCAGCCACGTTTGTACATACGATTGGTATGGGTGGTTTTGCGGTCATGATTATTGGTATGATGACACGCACGGCTCTTGGACATACAGGTCGTCCATTAAAA
The DNA here is from genome assembly GCA_034093535.1 of Pelistega sp. Classification (GTDB taxonomy): domain Bacteria; phylum Pseudomonadota; class Gammaproteobacteria; order Burkholderiales; family Burkholderiaceae_B; genus Taylorella. The sequence goes on along the minus strand of JAXECN010000039.1, from coordinate 10,357 downwards.
GCAAGCAAATTGATGGTATGGGCTTATGTGCTTGTTATCGTGGCAACGCTCTTACGTTTAGCCGCTTTATTTATCCCTAGCGTAGCACCGAGTGCGGCAGCCGCGATTGTACCACTCTGGCATACCTCAGCAGCTTGTTGGATTATGGCTTTTATTGCCTATGCTTATCAATATGCACCATACTTGACATCAGTACGAGCAGATGGTCGCCCCGGCTGATAGATAGACTAGAATATAGGTAGATAATAGCTAGATGAGTCGCTAGCGATGGCGGCTCATCTTGATAGGCAAAGAGCTAGGACAGTATAACGGTATAACGACTTAACCAAATAAGTGTACTTTAGCTGCCGTGAATAATTTACCCAGTGGCGCGAGACTGATTCCTTTATCCAGTACGCGCCATTGATCTTTTTCAATAGCTTTTAAGAGTTTGATGGCTAATTTAGCTTTAATCAGACAAGGGCGTAAGGCTTTTTTGCTGCTTTTATCTAATGCTGCATAGTGTGTAAAGGCTTGTGTAAATAACTCTTCAGCACGTTTGCCTTGAGCCTGCATAAAGGCTTTAAACTCATCTGAATATTTGCCATTTAAAATATCGGCGGCTTTTAATTGATGTTCGCGTAAGAAGTCCATAGGGATATAGATACGACCTTGAGCGGCATCTTCACCTAGTTTACGCAGTAAATTAGCAAAGTGAATAGCAATGCCCATCTGTTGAGCAAAGCGAATATTGGTTTCTGTGCTTGTACTGAGAACTTGTGTAATCAAGCAGGCAAAGGCACCTGATTGCATCGTGCAGAAGTTTTTTAGGCTTGTCCAATCGAGGTAGCGATTATGGCTCAAATCCATCTCTACCGACTCAATGATGTAGAGGAAGTATTGTTGGCTGAGACCATATGTCTTAATAGGCTCGACGAGAGCTTGACTGATGGGGTGCTCAGGTGTACCTGTAAAAAGACGGTCGATTTCTTCTTTCCACCAAGCGAGTTTAATGCGAGCGACAGAACTATCACTCGTGATATAGAGGATATCCGTTACTTCATGCAAAAAAGCATAGAGGTTTTCAATAACCGTGCGTTTATCTTCGGGGATAAATAGATAAGCATAATAGGCACTTGAGCCATGCTTATAGGATTTTTCTTGACGGTATTGAGAAGACGGGGTTTGAATATCGCTCATGTCACTGGGTGGTGAAACAGTTAAAAAATGACATTATACAAATAAGCCTATGCTTTAGTTTGAAATCCCTATTGATAAGAGAGGAATAGGGGGCAATGAACTAAAGTGTAAAAATATTTACATTTCTTGATATTTTTTGTAAAACAACTTTCTTGACGAAATGATAGTCATTGATTTCGTTTATAATTCGCTCCTTACTCTAGATAATGTAGTGGCTATGCGTTGGATAGTGTGGTCAAGCAATTTAGAGTGTTTTTATAAAGGAAATGATGATGTCTGCACTTAAAAGTCTTTTTTCCTGCTACTTCAAGATTAATCTTTTACTAAAAATCTTAGTAGGGTTAATTCTTGGTGCAATTGCCGGAATGATTTTTCAAAACAATGGTGAAATGATTGCTTTTCTGACACCATTGGGTGATTTATTTATTCGCTTATTAAAAATGATTATGGTACCTGTAATTGCGTGTACCTTAATTGTTGGGGCGAGTACGATTGCGCCTTCGCACTTAGGTCGTATTGGTGGCAAGTTAGTCTTGTTCTATATGATTACCTCATTATTCGCGATTATTATCGGTTTGGGTGTGGGTACCTTAATTCAGCCGGGTACGGGTCTTGAATTAGCCGCTGTTGAGGCAAAAGCTCGTGTCGCTGAATCTCCAACATTGACGAGTATTTTATTAAATATCGTTCCAACAAACCCGATGAGCTCATTTGCTTCGGGTGAAGTTTTACAGATTATTTTCTTCTGCTTATTGTTTGGTATTGCCTTAGCCTTTGGTCGTGATAGCAGTGATGAAACAGTACGTAAAGCGTCTGATATCGTGTATCACTTCGTTGAAGGTGTGAGCCAAGCGATGTTTAAGATTGTCGGTTGGGTTATGCAATATGCACCGTTTGGTGTCTTTGCCTTAATCTTTATCGTTTTCTCTAAAAACGGTGCCACTGCTTTTGGTCCATTGGCAGCAGTCACAGCAAGTGTATATGTTGGCTTGATTTTACAAGTGGTGCTAGTGTATTTCGGTGTGTGCTTAATTATGCGTTTAAGCCCATTGAAATTCTTGGTAAAAGTACGTCATCCGATGGTAACGGCGTTTGTAACACGTTCATCAGGCGCGACTTTACCGGTTTCTATTGATGCTGCTGAGCGTATGGGTGTGCCAAAATCTGTTTATGGCTTTGGTTTACCTGTTGGGGCTACAATCAATATGGACGGTACAACGATTTACCTCGGTGTTTGTGCGATTTTCATCGCCAATACAGTCGGTATGCCTTTAGACGCAGGTCAGCAGATGACTATCGTATTGACAGCTGTATTAGCGTCAATCGGTACTGCAGGTGTACCGGGGGCGGGTGCTATTATGTTATTGATGGTGCTTGAGTCTGTTGGTCTAAAAGTAGAAGCTGGTAGTGCAGTAGCGGTAGCTTACGGTATGATTCTTGGTATTGACGCTTTATTAGATATGGGTCGTACTTCGATGAATGTGGTTGGTGATTTATCAGGTGTTGTCGCTGTAGCGAAGAGCGAAAAAACGCTTGAAATGGATAAATTCAATAGCTAATTTGTGCTAACTCACTAAAGATTAAGGGGCTGTTCATGATGGAACATCCCCTTTTTTATAGTTTAAAAAGTGAGGGTTATTTTGCTAATTTAGTGTCTAAAGAGAATTTACCTGCACCTGTGTACATCAATAATAAGAAAGTTAAGCTATAAAGCGCAGCTACTTCACCTTTATTGCTGAGTGGATCGAAAATAATGCCTGAAGAGCCAACATGGAACATAAAGTAAGCCACTGCCATTTGACCTGCTAAGATAAAAGCTGCAGGGCGTGTGAATAGACCGAGGATTAATAATAGACCGCCACCGATTTCTAAAATACCGCCTAGACCAAAGATAGAAAATAGCTCAACAGAACCATTGCCACCTGTCAGAGATACTGGCACTTCAAAGAATTTAGACGTACCATGTAGTAGGTACATATAACCAATAAGAACACGTGTTACTAATAAAATCACTGAGCTCAGTTGTGTTGATAAATTTTCAAAAAAAGCGTTCATAAAGTATTCCTTATAGTGTGAGATTAAAAATTATTGTTGATTAACGCTCGTTATTATCAAGGAAAAATGAATCGTGAAAAATACGCTATAAGGAATATGTTTATTTCTTGATAGGAAATGATTGGAGGTTTTTGATGGAGGAAGTGGTTGTTTGTTGATATTATTGAGTCATTTCAAAAGCTTAAGCTGTCTTTGATGAGTGTGTAAAATAGAGTTTGTTAAGGATTGAAATATTTAAGTAAAAAAATGTAATACTTTTGAAATTAGCTATACTGCATAATACATTCCATAGTTTGATGAATGTATAACTCATTGAATTATATCCCTTATTGAAACTTTCCTCTCCCTTATGACCTCGGTTCTGCCGAGGTCTTTTTTTGTCTATTAATAGGGACAAAAGATGAAAAAAGGGCATTCCAAGAATGCCCCAATACTATCTGACTGTGTTATGGCAGAATTAGAGATTGTCCTTCATAAACTGCACCATTTTGTCCCAACTGGTTTTAGCTGCTACTGCGTCATAGGCTAAATCTACACCATTTTCGCGAGCACGCTCATCAGCGTGGGGATTGCTAAAACCATGTTTAGCGTTGGGGTAGACATCAATCTGGAAATCAACCTTGGCATGACTAAGCTCGGCTCGTAACTGCTCTATGGCTTCATCAGAAATCATGCTATCAGCCGCACCGTGAGCGACGAGAACCTTTGCGGTGAATTTATCGGCTGAGGCGGGTGTAATTGGTTTAGGGTTGCCATGGAATGTTGCCACCGCTTTAAAAGGCGTACCCAAGCGAGCCATATCGAGAGCAATCTTACCGCCAAAGCAGAAACCAGCGATACCTAGACGAGAAGCATCAACTTCAGCAAGTGCAGCGACATCTTGATAAATGGCTTGGCAACGGTTCATCAACTCATCAGAGTTATTGAGCATGTGCGTCATCCATTCACCAGCTTGATGAGCGTCAGTCGTCATTTTGCCATCACCATAAATATCCATGGTAACTGCCACAAAGCCAGCATAAGCAAGACGTGCAGCGACTTCTTGAGGGTGTCCAACTAAGCCCCACCATTCAGGTGCGACTAAAATAGCAGGTGATTTGCCATCGGTAGGGGTATTGATTGGCATTGCAACATGACTCAGTAGGGCAGTGCCGTCTGGCGCAGTCGTGTGTAAAGTACGTGTTGTGATTGTCATGATGTCTCCTAAAAAATAATAGTTTATCAGTTAGTTTTTAAACCGAGCAAAGAGAAACCGCCCGTACGTTCGACAAAGCCATTTTTGACTAAATGCATTTGTAAAAGACCGAGTACTTCTAATTGATTCGCTTGTTTGAGTGGTCCAATATCGAGAGCATTAAGCTGAGCACCGTTAAGTGCTTTTAGTAGTAAATCTTTTGCCGCTTGATGGTCGCTAGCAATCAGTACAGTCGGTAAGTCTCTACCGCCAACTGTTTTGTTGTTTAGCATAAAGGCAGAGGTGGTATTAAAGGCTTTTACCACAAAAGACTGCGGCAGCTTATCTTGTAAGAGCTTCGTAGCAGATTGTTTTTCAGGTACGACAAGCTCATCTAATGTTGCAAAGTTAACGGGATTGGAAATATCGATGACCACTTTGTTGGTGAGTTTATCTTGGTGTGCGGTGGCAAATTCTGCATGAGCAGCATAGGGAATGGCGAGAACAACAATCTCACCTAAAGGGTTGGTAATCTCTCGACCAACTAATTCAACCTCATTGCCAGCGTCTTGTAGGTGAGCCTGAATGGCTGTTGCCATATTACCTTTACCAATAATAGAAATTTTCATATGTACTCCTATTTTTATTTGTCTAGTTCTATCTGATAGATACTTTAAACCTCAGTATTTGCTTAGTCAATCAAGTAGAAAAGGTCTGTAATAGATAAGAGGGTAAAAAATTACCCCCATTCGTTCAATGAAGGTGGGGGTATGGTGGTATCGTGTTTAACAGATAGAAATTATCTGACGATTACATAAATCCACGCTGATATTGGCGAGGAACAAATTGCATATCGCTACTATCAGCGGCATTTTGTTCATATTGAGCATTTAATACCCAATAAGGGTCGCGTAATAAACCACGTCCGACAGCAATTAAATCCGCATCTTCAATACCCAATACATGATCTGCCACAGCCGGTGTATCGAGCATACCGACAGCAATAACCGGTAAGTTTGTCGCTGCTTTTACCTTGCGTGCTAGATAGACTTGATAGCCTGAGTAAAACTCTGGGTGATTACCAGCATGAAGTACACCATCACCGCCACCACTGATATCTAAAACATCAGCACCTGCCGCAGCAAAGCGTTTTGCGACTTGTACACCATAATCACTATCAAAGCCATCTTTACCATATTCTTGGGCAGAGATACGAACAATCAGAGGCATATCCGCTGGCATAACAGCTTTTGCTGCTTGAATCACCTGCTCACCGAATAGCATAGGGTCTTTGCCATATTCATCATCACGTTTATTTGATTTTGGTGAGTAGAATTGGTGGATTAAATAGCCATGTGCTGCATGCAACTCAATCGTATCAAAACCCGCGTCAACAGCACGTTTTACTGAGCTGGCAAATGCGTTGACGAGGTCTTTGACTTCTTCTGTGCTGAGGGCACGAGGCGTAATTAAATTCTGACCAGGGTAGTCTAAGTCACCATAATGAATAGCACTTGGTGCTACTGCTTCAGGACAGTCTTGTGCTTTACGTCCTGCATGGGCGATTTGAATACCAATTTTTGCGCCTTGAGCGTGTACGCTATCAACGATTTTTTTGAAAGCGGCTTGTTGCTCATCATTCCATAGACCTAGACAGTTAGGGCTGATTCGACCATTAGGTGCAATATTGGTCATCTCAACAATAATTAGACCAACACCACCGACTGCGCGACTAGTGTAGTGCACAAAATGCCAATCATTTGGCACGCCATCGGTTGCTGAGTATTGGCACATTGGTGGCATAACTACACGGTTTTTTAGTTCAAGATTTTTGAGTTTAATAGGGGTGAATAATTTGCGAAATTTCGCCATTGTATAAATTCCAAAATAATAAATGTATCGTCAGCATACTAGGGTAATTACTAGTATCCTATTATGTCATAGATGGGGGTAGGGTTATTGAGGATTAGCCTCCATCAAGCGTAGTGATTTTTGATACTGAACAGGCGAAAGAGTGGTTATCTTTTTGAAATGATGATGAAAACCGGATACTGACATACCGCATAGCTCGGCTAGGGTTTCCACAGGGACTGTTTCACGAAAATGCGTCTGTAGATAACTGCTTGCTTTAGCGATTTTTTGAGTATTAGAGTTAAAGCTCACCATCTGTCGTAGTTTGCTGCCTTGTTCACCAGTGAGTAAGCGATAATAAATTTCTTGTTGAATAAGTGGTGCAATAAAATGAATATCTTCTGGACTTTCATGCAAGAGTAATAGACGCTCAAAAGCCTGAATTAAGGCTGGGGTGAGGTGCCATTGAGTAAAGGTATCTGTGCTTTGAGGGTGGCTTGTATCTCTAAAAGTTAGGTTATTCTCGAGGAGAATTTTATTGACGATAATAGGGTCAATCTGCATAGAAAGCACGAGAAAAGGTTCTGCTGGGCTGGTTTTTCTAATATTGCCACACATAGGAAGATCCACAGGGCAGAACATAAAGTGTTGATTATCAAAAAGATAGATTTCACTGCCTAATTGGACTTCGCGTTCACCTTTTAAGACGATACAGATACTGGGTTTTTGGATGGCGTTTTCATATGAGAAAGGGTGATCATGATGGTGGATAATCAGTCCCTTAATGAGTGATTGATAGGTCTGGTTGTGGGTATTGGTCAAAAACCAGACGGTGCTTTTGGTTTAGATTTAGATATTACGATTAATGTAGCTGGCTTAAGTGCAGAAGATGCGCAAAGACTTATTGAAAAGGCGCATGCTGTATGTCCGTACTCTAATGCTGTGCGCGGTAATGTTGATGTGCGTCTACATGTGAATGTAGCGTAATAGTTTAAGAGTAAGTTTAGTTTGTAGTATAAAGAGAGTGGAGTAATAACCACTCTCTTTTTATTATCTCCATCTAAAAGGGGATTGGAAATAATAGTAGGTAAATGCCTATTATTTGCTCGCCACAGTAAAGCGTTTAAAAAGATGTGCTTTTTGTTCTGCGTCATCAGCAATAGCAATAGCTAAATCAGCCGCGCTGATACCAGCAGGGATACTACCGTTCATTAATAATTCTTCGCTACCTAAACGGTATTCGCCAGTACGTTCTTCGCTAAAACCACCGGTTACACCAAGTAATGCTGGTGGACAAATAAACGCCCAGTTAACATCACGGCGATGACGTAAATCGTTTAATAGGTTACGTGCGGCATTTGCTCCAGCAAAAATTTCTTTGGGGAAATCTGGGGTATCGATTAGTTGTACATTTGGTGCAACAAACAAGCTACCTGCACCACCAACTACAAGTAAATAAGGTGCTTCAGCCGTTTTAGCTGCTTCTACAATTGCATTTGCGCCTCGTGTAAAATCATCCGCAATGTTTGGGTTTGTCCATCCTGGGTTAAATGCACTGATTACGGCATCAAAACCTTTAAGTTGCTCTGCAAAATCTGCAGCATTTACGTCAAAACTTACGGCTTGTACGTTAGCTGCTTTCATTACTTTCTCTATGTTGCGAGCAAAAGCGACGACTTGATGACCGCGATTCGCTAATTCAGCCACGACTGCACTACCTACATAACCAGTTGCACCGATAACAGCAATTTTTTTCATGATGACATTCCTTTTAATGAGTATAAATAAACTCAAACTGTTGAGTTAGTAATTAGCATTGTAAAGAAATAAATAAATAAAAAAATAGTGTTTTTTGAATATAATTGTTTCTTTATTTGAAATAATAGTGTGACAAAAATATCCTATCTCTGTATCAACAGGTAAGGTTATTTCATTTGATTTATAGTTAAAATATTTTTATTAAAGTACTGATAAATCACCATTAAAACAGGGGAAGTAGAATGCTTTATCGCTGGTTATTACAGCTTAAACAGCCTAACAATCGTTTATGGATATCGACTATTTTGTCAGCGATATTTGCCATATTTTTTGCTTTTGTCGCTAAACTGGCAAATCTATTTTTCCCGCCAGAATTTTTGCCCAAAATAGAGTTAGAAACATTAGATAGCCTATTAAATGTTATCGCTTCCACGATGTTTGCTGTCAGTACCTTTTCATTGTCGATTATGGTGGCGGCTTTTAGCTCAGTATCAAATAATGCGACACCGCGAGCGACATCTTTGGTGGTTGATGACCGAGCCAGTCGTCAAACAGTGGCGAGTTTTATTTCGGCATTTATCTATGCCATTATCGCTAAGACGGCATTAGGACTAGGGTTCTATACACAGAATGGACAGTTCATTCTATTTATCAGTACGCTTTTAGTGTTGGGCTATGTGATATTTACGCTTATTCGCTGGATTTATGTGCTATCACATTTGGGGCGTCTAGGTAACACACTAGATAAAATTTATGCTTCGACAGAAAAAGCATTGCAATATCATCGTGCTAATCCTATGTTGGGGGCGAGTTGGTCTGGACAGTTGGATGAGCAAACACCTGTGATATATGCAGAAAGTATGGGGTATTTGACTCATATTGATTTGGCAAGCCTACAAAAATTAGCTGAAGAGCAAGACACTTATTTACATATTATGGTGCGACCTGGTGAGTTATTAATGCCAGATACCGCTCTAGTCAAAGTGGGCAGTGCAGAACTGGGTAGTGAGCTTATTCGTCAATGCTTTATCATTAATAAAGAGCGTGATTTTGAACAAGACCCACTATGGGGATTTATTGTTTTTTGCGAAGTGGCACAACGTGCGCTGGCGGATGTGAGTGATGCAGGGACAGCGATTAAAGTGATGGTTAATATGGGGCGACTATTGGTTGATAAGACAGTTTCATCAACACAAGCGAGTGATTTTAATCGTTTATCAATAGTGCCTTTAGATACTGAAGAGGTGATTTATCAGTCATTTGCTCCGATTGCTCGAGATGGTGGGCATATGATGGAAGTGAGTATTACTTTACAAAAAGTCTTAGCGAGTATCTGGCGTAATGCTCCAGAGTCTGCGATTGCCGAGCAAGCGAAAGCACAAGCTGAAATTTATTTGCAACGTGCGATTGAAGTATTGCAGTTTGAGCAAGATCGTCGTTATCTTGCGCAAAAACATCAAGAGTTATTTCAGAAATAAGAGAGCATTATGGATAAATTGACGGCTATTAAGGTTTTCTTATCAATTGCAGATACAGGTAGTTTTACCAAAACTTCTGAGCAATTAGAGATTTCTAAGCCGATGATTACACGCTATGTTGCTTTGATGGAAGAGTGGCTAAATGCTCGACTTTTTCAGCGCACAACACGCAGGGTATCTTTGACCGAGGCAGGTGAGCAAGCGGTTATTTTTTGTCAGAAGATTACGCAGCTGACGGTTGAAATGGAACAAGAAATGCTTGCTAAGCAAGGTGAGCTACGAGGACTCATTCGTATTAGTAGTAATGGCTCTTTTGGTGCGAGTCATTTAACACAAGCAATTAATCGTTTTTTAGCACAATACCCTAAGATTAATATTCAGTTGGATTTAAGTGATAGATTGGTTGATTTAATTGCAGAGAGAATTGATTTGGCTGTACGGATTACCAATACACCGGATCCTAATCTTATCGCACGTAAAGTTGCAGATTGCCATTCTTCTTTAGTCGCGACACCAATATATCTTGCTGAGTTTGGGGAGCCAGAACAGCCTGAAGATTTGAAAAGTCATCGCTATCTGACACACGCTAATATTAATCGCCGGGAATGGCGTTTTATAAAAGCAGGACGAGAAGTTCTGTTGGAGTTAAGTAGTCAGTTTACGACTAATGAATCGGGGGCTTTATTAACGAGTGTGCTGGAAGGTAATGGTATTGCGATGCTGCCCAATTATATGGTGAGTGAGCTTATCAAAGAGGGGAAGCTTAAGGCAGTGATGTCAGATTGGCAATTACCTAGATATAGCATTTATATCATGTATCCCTCACGACATAAACTACCTTTAGCGGTCAGAAGGCTTATCG
>JAXECN010000038.1:0-14609 GCA_034093535.1 Pelistega sp. | reverse complement strand
CAGTCCTATAATCCTCTCACGACAAACAACTGCTCGATTCCTAATGTAGGCTGCTGCTTAGCAACCCACTGCTCCACGGCAATTTTTGCTTGTTCTGCCTCTGCTTGCGATAAGAAAGGCATAAAAAAGCAGGAGCCTGACCCCGTCATGCGGAAATTAAATCCAGCCTCCCTCATCCCCTCAATTAATGTCGCCAACATCGGAAACAGTTTCAAAGCGACCGGCTCCAAATCATTACGAGCAAATAATTGTGCCTGCTCCATCAGTCGACGACCATTATGTAGAGCCTCATCATCTAAGACAGGACTATTACGTACCAAATCTGGACTTTTAAAAATCAACGGCGTAGGAATAGCTAATTGCGGACGTAGTACTAGGTAGTAGATAGGTTTTAACGGAAAGATTTGTAACTGCTCACCGATACCTGTCGCTATAGCTGTTTGTCCAAAAATAAAAAATGGAACATCAGCCCCTAATTGCACACCCAAGTCAATTAACTGTTGTTGCGAAAGTCCTGTATGCCATAGCTGATTTAAACTGACTAAGGTTGTTGCTGCATCGCTAGAACCGCCCCCTAAACCACCACCGCTAGGGATACGCTTTTCTAATATAATATCCGCCCCTAAAGAGGTGCCTGTATACTGCTGTAATAGTTTTGCGGCACATACCACCAAATCATCTTCAGGTGATAAGTCTTGAATCTCATTCGTTCTATAAATGCCACCATCTTCCCTCACCACAAACTGCAAGGTGTCATTTAAATCAATGAGCGTAAATAAAGACTGCAATTCATGATAGCCATTCTCACGCCGTCCTGTGACATGCAGGAACAGATTGAGTTTTGCAGGAGCTTGAACCGTCAATGCCGTCTTTTTCATCACTATTCCTAATTAGTCCATCACAATGCGAATAGTGATTCTTTCAGTGGTTTGGTTATTCAACAGATGAAAGCGTTTCGGACCAAAGCTATCGTAATCTTGCGCTGTTACTGTCCATGCAGCCTGCGTAAATTTAACGAGGCGCTTTTGCTCATCATACTCGGCATTTTCTACAGCAACACCCGGTAAGGCTTGACCACGAATCCAATACTGTAAGCCACTAACAGGGAATTGGCGACCAATCACTTCTCGAACCAACTCGTCTGGATTAGCGGCTTCTAACACTTCACCATTTGAGCGTGTTAGGCGCGATAAACCCGGCTGCACATCAACTCGTGCCAATACCTGACCTAATGGGCTACTTAAATCTAAAACCACTCGAGGACCTTTGGATAGCCAATCAAAATTACCCTGAATAGAATCTGTATTTTTGTCCTGCGCTTTATCATAAACAAGCACAGCAAAACGACCATTACGCTGTAACTCAATATCTGAATTAACGACTTCATGCTGTGTCGCTACTTTTTCTAATGAGCTACACGCACTTAGAATTACTGCTGAGGCTAATAAGCTAGCACGCCAAATTTTCTTCATACTTACTTCCCTAAATTTAATCGTTTAATCGTGTCCTGTAAAACACGGTCATTGGCATTTAAGCGCTGTCCGGTTTTAATCATTTCTTTTGCTCGATTTCGGTCACCCAATATCATATAGACTTCTGCCAGATGTGCGGCAATTTCAGCTTCCTCTTCCTGGTCAAAGGCTTTTTCCAAATACTCGAGGGCGAGCGCATAGTTTTTCAATCTAAACTGTAACCATCCCATACTATCCAAGATATAGGGATTGGCTGGCTCCAAGCGAACTGCCTCATTTAATAAGCTCTGTGCCTCATCCAGATTATAGTCACGGTCAGCAAAAATATAGCCTAAAGCATTATATGCATCAGCTAAATCTGGCTCTTCTTTCATCACTTCACGCAGCAACATCTCTGCAGGCCAGACCTCTCCTCTTTTTTCGTATAACATCGCTAGGGCATACTTAATATCCGCATTCTTTGGCAGAACTTTTAACGCATCGTTGTAATACACAATCGCCTGATCCGTCCTGCCTGCTTCATTAAGCAAGTTACCTCCTAGCCACAAGAAACTTCCTTGATAATTCGGAAAATACTCTACCCCCTCTTGCAAAGTGGCTAAGGCAGTCTGAATAGAGCCGAGTTGTGTTAGTAACTGAGCCTTTTCCATTAATAAGTCTGGATCCCTCTGCTCTGGCAAAGGATTATCCGGCATAATCTTATTCAGCTCGGTTAATGCCAACTTATATTTCTTTTCCGCTTTATAAATAGCAATTAATAATTTACGTGCATCTAATAACAGTCCATCGGCCGAACTACTGTCTTTGGGCAAAGATTTCTGACGCTGATTTTGAATATCAATATACTGCATTAAGACTTTACGTGCTGTTTGCCATTGCTGTGCGTCATAATGGATAAGCGCTTGATAATACAATAAGTCAAAATCCTCAGGGGATTGCGCTTGCATTTTCTTAATAGCACTCACAGCTTCCTCAAAGCTATCATCTTTTGACAGTTCATTAATATAGCTTAGGTACAGCAAACGTGACTGAGGATGTTCATCAAGAAAGGTTTTAACAAACTTTAAACCTTGTGCTCGCTTAGGTCCTTGTGATAATAACAAAATACGCATAGCTGCATCTTCAGACCCCTTCTCAATATCCAAGGCTTTAAATGCTTCATTCCAGGCTAGCTCAGTATACTCAGCACGCGCAGCAAAATCAGAATACAAGACATGATAGGACGCTGTCTGCAAAGCAAATGGTTTTGTCATCGCCTCAAAAATCTGCAGCGCTTTTTGTTGGTCTTTAAATTCTTCCAGAATCGAGACATTCTCCAGTAGCTTATCAGAGAAGTTTTCTTCGGTGGCAGCGCGTAAATTTTCTTGCAAGATGGCAATCAACTCATCATCTCGGTTGGTATAACCTAACAAGGTGGTATACCAAACCTTTACGACCTCATTATCAGCTTGCGCTTGATACCAATACTTTGCCGCTTCAAAGGCTTGCTCATACTCACCCTCAGTGTAGTAATAACTGACTGCTATTTCAGCAATTTTGTCTTCGACTTGATGATACTTCGTGAAATTCAATGCTTCACGGGCAGCATAAGCATAGTTCTGATCGACCATGGCTGCCTCAATGGCTAAAACACTGAATAATTCCTCTGGATTTAAGCCTTCTTTGATTTCAACCGGTAGAATCTCTTGTGGTTTTTTAAACTCGAGAAATGGGCGCAAATGCTTTAAGCCAGGCAGGTTAATCCCCTGAGCTAAAGAAGCCCCCATCGGTATCAAGCATAAAGCACTGATTAAAATTGTTTGAAATCGACTCACAACCACCACTTCTTAATAACGTTCGACACTGCTAATCACTTTACCGGGGTTCAACAAAGCATGAGGGTCTAATGCTCGCTTGATTTTTCTCATCAGCGCTAACTCAACCTCATCTTTATAATCCAATAAAAGGTCTTTCTTTAACTGCCCGATACCATGTTCTGCAGATATGCTTCCTCCAAATGCAGCAACGCTATCAAAGACGACTTTATAGACATCTTTTTGATTATCGAGGAAACCCTCTTCTTGCGCGTCTGGTGCCCCTACATTATAGTGCAAATTACCATCCCCTAGATGACCAAAAACAGCGTGTTTAACACCGGGTAACAACTCCTGCAATTGTGCATTGGTCACCTCCACAAACTCTGCAATCTTAGAAATAGGTACAGAAATATCATGCTTAATTTCCTGTCCTAATTTCGCCGATACCAAAGGAATACTTTCGCGAATATTCCATAAGGCTTGGCTTTGTTGTTGAGACTCAGCAATCACTGCATCAAGTAGCTCACCCGCCTCAAACGACTGTTCAATGACTTTTTCAAACAAAGCTCTAGCATGCGCTTCACTTTCTGCATCAGAAATCTCGATTAAGGCATACCAAGACGCTTTATTCGCCTCAAAAGGCATATTAAGGTCAGGCAAACCTCGACGCACATTCTCCATACAATGTGATGAAATAAGCTCAAAACCCGTCAATGAAGCACCAAAACCAAATTTAGCACGATTTAAAATCGCCACACCCGTCGCAATATCCGCAAATGCTAATAACGCTGTCACCTGTGCCACCGGCAGCGGATAGAGTTTTAACGTCGCAGCGGTAATAATACCCAAGGTGCCTTCGCTACCGATAAACAGGTTTCTTAAATCGTAGCCGGTATTATCCTTACGTAAGCCACGTAAGCCATTCCAAATTTCACCCTCTGCCGTCACAACTTGCAAGCCCAACGTTAAATCACGTGCATTACCATAACGCAATACTTGTGTACCGCCGGCATTGGTCGCCAAATTACCACCTATCGTACAACTCCCCTCTGACGCCAAACTAAGCGGAAATAATCGCCCTGCCTTTTCTGCTTGTTCTTGAATGGTCTGCAATACACAACCTGCCTCAACAGTAATCGTATCGTTTTCCGTATCAATATCAATCACCTTATTTAAGCGAGTCATCACAATAACCACTGCATCGCCTTTGTTACTAGGGGTCGCACCTCCACATAAGCCGGTATTCCCGCCCTGCGTCACCATCGGCGTATCAAATTGCTGACATAACTTCACCACATCAGCCACTTCTTCCACGGTTCCGGGACGTACCACCGCCAAAGCCTTACCCGTAAAACGACCTCTCCAGTCTGTCAAATACGGTAAGGTATCGTCTCCTGTTAATACATTGTCTAAACCAAGGATATCTTGAAGATGAGCAACTAAGGACATATTATTTTTTGTTAAGAAATTTAAGGGATAAACCATTCTAACCAAAAACGCCTGATAAGATAACGCTTATTGTCATCAACCCTCTATAAAAGAATCGAGTTTTAATATGAACCCTAGCGTTTTTAAAGCCTACGATATTCGTGGTATTGTGCCCTCTCAAATTAACCCAGACTTTGCATTTCTACTAGGTCGTGCCTTGGGTCAACGTGCCAAACAACTAGGTCATACACAATTTGTGATTGGCTTTGACGGTCGTCATAGTAGTCCAGCACTAGCGGAACAGTTATCGGCAGGGGTTCGTGACCAAGGGGTTGAAGTTATCAATATTGGCATGGTACCCACACCACTCGTCTATTTTTATACATACGCCAATCATATTGGGGCTTGTGTAGCTATCACCGGAAGCCACAACCCTCCAGACTATAACGGCTTTAAGATGATGTTGGATGGTAAAGCCATCTATGGTGAGAGCGTATCGTCACTCTATCACGAAATGCAAGCCTTAGAGAAACAAGCCCTACTGGGTCTAAACGCACCAGAAAAGGTATTAGATATCGTACCTGACTATATTTCACGCATTGTCTCTGATATCAAACTAAAACGACCTATGCGTATTGCGATTGACGCTGGTAATGGTGTTGGTGGCAAAGTGGCTCCTGACTTATTCCATGCACTGGGTTGTGAGATTGATACGCTATTCTGTGAGGTCGATGCCGATTTCCCAAACCATCACCCAGACCCAGCTGATCCACATAATTTAGAGGATTTAATTCAGCATGTTAAAAACACAGATTGTGAGATTGGTCTAGCCTTTGACGGTGATGCAGACCGCTTAGGCGTAGTCACTAAATCTGGTGAAATTATTTGGCCAGATCGCCAACTCATCCTCTATAGCCGCGATGTCCTCAGCCGTGTTCCTGGTGCGACCATTGTGTTTGATGTGAAATGCAGCCGCCATGTCGGAGAACAAATCGAAGCTGCCGGTGGGCAAGCTCTCATGTGGCAAACAGGGCACTCCCTTATTAAACAAAAGATGAAAGAAGTCGACGCTGCATTAGGCGGTGAAATGAGCGGACACACTTTCTTCAAAGAGCGTTGGTATGGCTTTGATGATGGTCTATATACAGGGGCTCGTTTATTAGAAATTTTATCAACTAGCGATAACCCCTCGGCTATTCTAGAGGCACTACCACAAGATCAAAATACACCTGAACTTAAGGTGGAAATGCAAGAAGGTCAACCTCATGCTCTGATTAAGGTATTACAAGAAAAAGCTGTCTTACCAACAGCCAAACGCCTCATTACGATTGATGGCATTCGTGCTGAATATGAGGATGGTTTCGGTCTAGCACGTGCTTCAAATACCACGCCTGTATTAGTCCTGCGTTTTGAAGGTCGCAATGAAGAAAGCCTTGCACGTATTAAGGCGGAATTTAAGGCGATGTTAAAAGAGCACGCTGGGATTGATGTGACGATTTGATGGTGCTTTGTCATCATCCCTCACCCATTATTATCGCCCACACTGCAGACAATTTACTCTTGTTGTAATTCACTGCTTCAAGCACCCACTGCAGAACATTGTGTATTCGCTCGGACAGGGAAAGTGCTACGCTTCGCTCGCCGTTTCCAAACTCGCTCGGTACATCAAGTTCTCTCCGTGGGTGCTTGGAGCCTAATGCTAATTAGCATTGTACTGCCAGCATAAGCACAAGAGGCTCACGGAGAAGTTTTCGATGTACAAAGCGAGTTTAGCGAGCGTAGCGAGGTACTGTCTGAGCGACTACACGAAACTTGCAGTGAGCCTCGTTGTCAATAAGTACACAATCAGCCAGCAATTTTCCGCGATAATTCCTTAGGTAGAGGAAACGACACATTTTCCTCAATCCCTGCAACCTTGCGTACCGATACAGCACCCAGTTCTTTGAGACGATTGATTACGTTTTGCACCAACACCTCAGGAGCAGACGCACCTGCAGTAATACCAATCGACTGCTTACCCTCTAACCATTCTGGCTTAATCATCGCTGGGTCATCAATTAAATAAGATGGGCAACCCAAACGGTCAGCTACTTCTCGTAGGCGATTAGAGTTTGAGCTATTGACACTACCCACCACAAAAAATACATCGCATTGTGGTGCAACCATTTTGACAGCGTCTTGGCGATTCTGAGTAGCATAGCAAATATCGCTTTTCTTCGGTGCCACAATATTTGGGAAGCGCTCATGGAGTGCTTTAGTTACCATCGCCGCATCATCTACCGATAATGTCGTCTGTGTTACATAAGCAAGATTTTCTGGGTTTTCCACGACCAGTGCAGCGACATCCTCTGGGGTTTCGACCAAATACATACGTCCTTTCGCTTGACCTAAAGTCCCTTGTACTTCTGGGTGACCTTTGTGACCAATCATGATGATTTCATGACCTGCTTCATGCATTTTTTTCACTTCAACATGGACTTTAGTCACCAGCGGACATGTCGCATCAAAAACCTTTAAACCGCGTTTTTCGGCTTCTTCACGCACAGATAAAGCAACACCATGAGCAGAGAAAACAACAATCCCGCCTTTGGGCACTTCATCTAACTCCGCAACAAAAATCGCCCCTTTATCACGCAAAGACTGCACAACAAAACGATTATGCACAATCTCATGGCGCACATAAATCGGAGCCCCATGCAACTCTAAAGCACGCTCCACGATATCAATTGCACGGTCAACGCCCGCACAAAACCCTCGTGGCTCTGCCAATAAAATTTCAGCTTGACTCATTAGAGTACTCCAATGATAGTGACATCAATTTTTAAATCGACACCTGCTAGTGGATGGTTAAAGTCAAAGACCGCTGTATCACCCTCAAAACCTTTAAATAAGCCTGAGAATTTAGCACCATTAGGAGCAGTAAACTCCACCATATCATTTAATTCAAACGTTGCATTTTCACCGGCATTTTCTGCCAACATTTTTTTAGTGACTGCTTGGATTAAATCTGGATTACGCTCACCAAATGCTTGTGCAGCTGCCAATTCGTAGCTAAAGGATTCACCCTCATGGTGTCCCAACAAAGGCTGCTCTAAGGATTCAGGCCATTGACCCATGCCCATTTGCAAGGTAGCAGGCTTACCGTCATAGGTATCAATAAAGACGGAACCCTTACCTTCTCCTGAGTTTAAAGAGATACGATAGTTCAATGTTAGGTATGAATTAGGGTGGACACTTTTGTCCACGGGGCTATTATTTTCACTCATTTTCAGGCACGCTAGAAAAAAATAAATTTCTTTAAAAGGCTATTGTAACGATTATGAACACTTCTCGCATAGAATATCCCCAAGATCGACCAAGAGAGCGTCTGCTTAAGCATGGCCCCAAGGTGCTCACCACACCAGAATTACTCGCTATTATCCTAGGAACAGGTCCTAAAGGTGATACGGTTGTCAATTTCTGCCATTCGCTATTACGCCACTTTGGTGGAATTCGTGCCTTGCTGAACACCTCTAGTGAAGAATTATCCCAGATTAAAGGACTAGGTAATGCCAAAATATCTCAATTACTGGCATTAAAAGAGCTATCTGTACGTTCATTGGAAGAGCCGCTACGCCATCGCACGGTTCTCAACCAATCCTCTGTGGTCAAACAATACTGTATCCACCAACTCGGGCATTTAGAGGTCGAACATTGTCATGCTTTACTGCTCAACAAAGGTTTCCAACTCATCCACACCGAAGTCATTGCAGAAGGAACCATTGATCAAGCACAGATTTATCCTCGAGAATTGGTCAAAACGGCATTACGCTTTCACGCAGCTTACGTTATTCTGGCACATAACCACCCCTCTGGTTCTCTTGAGCCGAGTATAGCTGACCTGCATTTAACCGACCATCTCCGTGATGCTTTAGCACTTATTGATATTAAACTCTTAGACCATTTGATTGTTGCCAAAGGTCAAGCCTTATCACTTGCCGAAGCAGGTCATCTCTGACTAAAAAACGATAGAATTGTCATTCAGATGACAATCTTTTATCGCTTTTTATGATAAATCTAGAGGCTGATTTTTCTTAGAGGCAAATTTTATGCAAGGTCACGTTAGTATTATTTTTAGTTCTGCTGAACGCAAAGATTATGAATTCTTTGTCCACGACAATAGCGATACGGCACAAGAAGAAGCACGCGCTTGGTTCAGTGATAAATGGGTTGAACTGGAATGTGAGCCTATCCGTCAAAGTGGTAAGGTACTCCTACTTGACCGTATTTTGAGTGTGGTTGACGCACTCGGTCAACATTGGTTCGAAGACCACCCAGAAGAGGCTCAAGAGCTTGTTGAGAAGGCTGTTCTAGCACTAGACTCTCCAGTTGTAGTGATTGACTTACCAGGCGCTTCAATCAGCTCTAACTAATTGTTGCCACTAAGCAACTTCTCGAGGTGATTTCGCATTAATTATTTGTAAACATTCAACATTTTTAGGATTTTTCATTTATAATGCTGAATTCACTCTTGGATACGTGGCATGGCATAATGCCTTGTCGGCGACCCACTATATCTTTAAGGAATTAAAATGAAAGAAGGCATTCACCCAGAATACCGTGAAGTTGTTTTCCTAGACCAACAAACTGGTAACAACGTTATTATTCGCTCTACAGTACAAACTCGCGAAACAATCGAATTAGACGGTAAAACTTACCCACTATTCAAATGTGACGTGACAGCAGAATCTCACCCATTCTACACAGGTGCTCAAACTCGTGTTGTTGAAACTGGTCGTGTTGAGAAATTCCGCGCTCGTTTCGCTCGCACTGCAGGCGCACTTAAGAAATAATTCTTGCCCTCTAGCCTCTTCGCTAAGACGGAATTATTTTCACAAAAAGGCAGCTTTTCGAAGCTGCTTTTTTTCATTTCATCGTTATATCGTAAATTTCTACCCTCTTATAAATTTTTGCCTCTTTTTTCCACCACACCCTCTTTTTAATAAGAATAGAATTCCTTTGCTTACGGTATAATAGGGGATTAACTATCTGTGATTATCACATTCGGTCAGACAGCCGAATAACCATTTTATATAAAAAGTACAATCGTGGTCTTTACACAAAGAAAAACCCCTGCTCGCTTAGCCAGTCCTGCTGCGCGTAAGCTTCCTCGCCAATATCTGATTTGGTTTATGTTGGTCTACATCATCGCCGGTCTATTTGGTCGCGATCCATGGAAAACTGACGATGTTGCTGGTATTGCCTCTATGGCTTCCGCCATCAATCATGACCATTGGCTCACTTCATATATCGGTATTCTTCCTTATACAGACCATGGTCCTCTCACCAGCATTATCGGTGGGGCTTTTTTAGCCTTATTTAGTCCTCTTTTTGAGCTATTCACTACATCGCTTAATGCTCATATTATTGCAGCCCGTCTACCTAACTTCCTCTACTTTTTTGGGATGATGTGGGGTGTTTGGTACGGCACCTATCTACTCGCTCGCCGAGATGAAGCGCAACCACTGCCACTCCCCTTTGGTGGAGAGCCTCATCCTCGTGACTATGGGCGTATGTTGGCGGATGTAGCCTTCTTTTTTATGCTCTCCTCAGTAGGGATTGTTATCCGTATTCATGAGACTAGCTTCTATCCTCTCTTGATGTGTATCCATGCCATCGCCTTTTATGGCTTTGTGCGTTTATTAGATCACCCTACCCAAGGCAGCCTTGTCGTCGGGCTTATGCTAGTAGCGGCTTTTATGACGCGTGGTTTTATTGGTGTCGCACCACTTCTACTCGTCGCTCTCACGCTCTTTATCGTCCGTATTTACTCTTTCCGTCTTAAGGTTTTCTTATTTGTAGGGCTAGTATTAGCTTTCTTACTCAGTGCCGTATGGCTATCGACAGCCTATGACCACGATACACCATGGGTTACCCAATGGTGGCAGGAGCAACTTTTAGCATTTTCTTTCCAACACTGGTCAGAAATCCATAAAAGCCTACGTGACCTTGCTTGGTTCTTGTGGCCTAGCTGGCCGTTTGCCGTATTAGCGATATGGAATTGGCGCAAATGGTTTGATGTTCCTCATATTTTTATCCCTACCGCACTCATCGTTGCCAATTTATTGGTTATCTTTAGTACACGCGACGCTTTTGAAGCAGAATATGGTCCACTCACTATCGCCTCTGCTGTACTTGCGGCTATGGCAATTCCTACACTCAAACGTCATATTATCAATCTCTTAGATTGGTATTCGATTATGATTGTGACACTAGGATTACTCGCTGTTTGGGTGGGTTGGTCTGCCTTATATCTTGGCACACCTGCACAAATCCAACGCAATATTATGCGTTTAATTCCCGGGTTTGATAATAGTATCAACTGGATTGCTATCGCTGCAGGTCTTATCGTATGTGTCCTCTGGTACAAAGTCGTGGTATGGCGTCTTAAAGCAAATCCACAAGCTATGTGGCGAGGTATTATATTATCCGCCGCTGGAACTATTATCTCGTGGTTATTATTATCTGTACTATGGCTATCGGCTATTGACTATAACCGCTCATACCGTAGCACAGGTCAAGCCCTTGAGCAAACCTTAAAAGCACATGCTCCTGTATACGAATGTGTAACAGGTGTCAACGTAGGTCAGGGTCAAGCCGCTGCCTTTTATGTATTTGCTAATCTGCGTTTATCTGAACAGAATCATTGTCGCTATGTCCTAGTACAGACAACTGAAAATAGTGTTGAACACGGTACTTATGCCTATAAAGACAAAGGCAAAATCATCTGGCAAGGTCAACGCCCTTCTGAGCGTCACGGTGAATACTTCCTCCTAATTGACCTCGATGACGAGTAATACATGACAACAGCTGTTATCACTAGCACCCGACAGGTTCAAAAAGCGCTGATTAGCCAAGCCTGGCCCATTATGATTGCGCAATGGGCTGGCATGTCTTTTGCGGTACTAGATACTATGATGTTGGGCAACTTCAATGCTCAGTCATTGCAAGCGATGAGCCTAGCTGCCTCAATTTTTATTACCGTCAACATCAGTCTCACCGGTGTCATCCACGCGCTTATCCCCATTTTTTCACAATTATTTGGTGCCAATAAACAAGAAGATATCGGTATTTTATGGGGTCAAGGTCTCTGGATTGCCCTATTTTTATCACTCACTTTTGGCTTATTACTACTATTCCCTGATATTTGGTTAAGTTTCTCTGGGGAAATTACGCCTGAAGTCAGAGCCGAGGTTAAAAACTACCTCCTTATCTCCTTTTTTGCTGTTCCTGCCACTTTAATGTTTAGGGCAATTTATTCACTCTGCACGTCCACATCACGCCCTAAACATGTGATGTACATCAATGTCGCCAGTATTTTTATTAAAGCCTTTTTGAACTGGATTTTAATCTTTGGTCATTTTGGTTTACCTGCCTTGGGAAGTACAGGTGCCGCCATCTCAACGATGCTGGTGAGCTGGTTTACCTTTATTTTTGGTCTATGGCTGATTTTCTCGGACAATTATTACCAACAGTTTAAGCTACGCCTAGGCTTACCCAATCTAAAACACTTTGTCGAAATCCTCAAATTAGGCTTGCCAATGGGTGGCTCTTATCTTGTGGAAGTCAGTGCCTTTACTTTTATGGCATTACTAGCGGCACGCGAAGGTATGCACGTCTCTGGTGGACACCAAATTATGGCAAACCTCTGTGGGCTACTCTATATGATGCCACAATCCATTGGTGTCGCCACCGCTTCTCTCTCTGCTCAAGCTATTGGTAGTCGTAATTTTCCACTCTCATACCTAATTAGTAGGCAGGGATTATTAATAGGCTTTATCGGTGCTGTTATCAGTAGTAGTATTATCTTCTTCGGTAAGCCTGTTATCCTATTCCTCTATACTAGCGACGCAGGAGTTGCAGCGATGGCAGCCAGTTTATTGGTTCTCATGCCATTATTCCATATTCTCGATTACTTCCAATGCGTGATTACCTATATCCTTAGGGCTCACAAAATCGCTACGATTCCTTTCCTCACTCAAACCGTCTTATTATCTGGGTTAGGCCTAGGTGGAGGTTATTACTTCGGTTATGGTCCTGGTCGTGGACAACTAGAATGGCTCACGCATATCGCTACACCTGGTGCAGCGCTAGGCGTCTCTAGCCTATGGATTATGTGCTGTATTGCTCTGATGTTATGTGGTGTCATTCTCGCCGCTTGGTATAAAGTGGTTATCAAAAGCTTACTCACCGAGCGATAAACGTGTCTTATGACCAACATAATAGTCGGCTTAACTTCTAAAGTCGTTTGATTTTATTGCTAATTTTTAAAAATCCTCATATAATAGTCGATTAACCCATAAGAGGTTAATTCTTTTTTACTAAGGCAGATCTGGGCCAAAAATCAGATCTATAAACTAACGAGGTGTTAATTATGGCAAAAGTATGCCAAGTAACCGGCAAGCGCCCAATGTCCGGCAACAATGTTTCTCACGCGCACAACAAAACAAAGCGTCGCTTCTTACCTAACCTACAAACTCGTCGTTTCTGGGTTGAGAGCGAAAACCGTTGGGTTCGTTTACGCATTTCTACAAATGCTTTACGCACTATCGACAAAAAAGGCATTGACGCAGTAATCGCTGAAATGCGTGCTAACGGTCAATCAGTTTAAGCCTTGGGTGCTTAAATTTACTTATTCCCTAGGAGCTTAAAATGGCAAAAGGTATTCGTGAAAAAATCAAACTAGAATCAACAGCTGGTACTGGTCACTTCTACACAACGACCAAAAACAAACGCAACATGCCAGAAAAAATGTTGATTAAAAAATACGACCCAGTGGCTCGTAAACACGTAGAATACAAAGAAACTAAATTAAAATAATCGTTTCTTAATAGGTTTACCCTATTATTCCCAAAACCCACCAAATTATTGGTGGGTTTTGTCTTTTCAGACGATAAAATTTGCTTAAGAACTTTCTTAAAACCCACCTATCTATACAACTTTTAAGCACACTTCTTTTAGATATATAAATTTTAAAAACTATTAAATTGTATTTTTAATAGTTTTTTTTATTAATTTCATAAAAATAAATGCCTTGATTTTTTAAATGAGAATAATTATCATTTGATTAATGTATTTTCTCACTAGGATAGTGATATGTTAATTCTCCTCGAAAAAATTAGCCAAACGCTTTTACATATGTCTGTCGCCTTTATCTTAACCTATATTCTGACAGGTTCTTGGGAAATTGGTGGTGCCGTTGCTGTTATTGAACCTATTTGTAATGTCGTGCTTTTACCTTTCCATACACGTTTTTGGCGCCGTTTACGCCTAAAGCAAAAAATGAAAACTCGTCAGTATCGCCAACAACATTTAACTATCGCTTTTTCTTAAATCACCTTAACAATTCAACATAGTCAAGCTATGTTGAATACTGTATAATAATCCAGTTATTTTGAAATAAGATTATTATGCCTATTGTTCCTGATAAGCTATCATCACAAGCACCTCGTGGGATTATCAATCCAGAACCTAATGAACGTGAAGAATCCCTAGAGCGTGCGCTACGCCCTAAGCTACTTGCTGATTACACAGGGCAGGATAAAGTCTGTGAACAATTGCATATTTTTATCGAAGCCGCCAAAAAGCGCCAAGAACCTCTTGATCACGTTTTGTTGTTCGGCCCTCCTGGTTTAGGTAAAACCACTTTAGCTCATATTATTGCCAATGAAATGGGCTCACAAATGCGTCAGACGTCAGGACCAGTTCTCGAAAAACCCGGTGATTTAGCTGCGTTATTGACCAATCTCCAACCCAACGATGTACTATTTATCGATGAGATTCATCGTCTTTCCCCCGTCGTCGAAGAAATCCTTTACCCTGCCCTTGAGGACTTCCAAATCGATATTATGATTGGTGAAGGGCCTGCTGCACG
>JAXECN010000037.1:0-15185 GCA_034093535.1 Pelistega sp. | reverse complement strand
TTTAGGAATAGTTAAGGATACCTTCATATCATGCGCTCTTGGCAGACCAAGCAAACGCTTACTTCGTAAAGAAAAGCCACCATTTTGTCCTTCAAAATGATTTTCTGGCATTTCCTCATTCAGATTCTCATGAATCTGACCTGCTAGAATCCTTACATGACCATCAGCTTGTTGCTCACAGAGATGATATAAAGGCGCACCGATAAAATCATAATCAAAAAACTCATCGCGCCAATTATGACCATCAACAACAAAACCATCATTCTGTACAATTAATGCAAAATCGGTATCGATTAAATCATCAAGCAAGTACAGTACAAACAGATTGTATTCAAGATAACTAAACGGTTTACATTCAATATATTTTATATAGCTTGGTAAATACGAAGGCTGTTCAGGAGAAACCAATAAACACTTTAATGTTTTCTTGGATAATTTCTTTTGTAATTCCTCATAGCTTCGCTCAATAGCATAAACAGCCCCCTGTGCATAGCTTTGATGTCCAGTCACACTGACGATAGTGATTGTTTTTCCCGACATAACTCTTCCCAAAATCCATTTAAATTCTTTTAATCGCACCAATCGAAATTTTGGTTTCCCCTGCGGGTCCTTTCATCGTACCACTACGCCATGCATGTCCATACGCCACTTCAAGAGTTAAGTGCAGAAACCCATCGGCTTTACGCCCCTCTTCAAGTGCGGTCAAAAGATGCTGATACCATTGCTTACCGCGCAGACCATCCCCTCGCTGTGTACTCGGATTGCCCCCTAGCTGATAAACATCAGCAAGTAATTTTTCAGGTGTTTTATAGGTTAAGGTCAACATCTCTTGGTCCATCACTGGGTCGATAAAACCATGCTCTAGCATAATATCGCCAAAATCGTGCATATCGACAAACGACATGGTCTGAGTTTGAATACCTGCTCTCGCTACCGCCTCACGCAACTCGATAAAGGTATGTGGACCAAAGCAAGAGAACATACAAAGTCCGCCCACTTTTAATAAGCGTCGCCACTCTGCCATCACTTGTTCAGGAGAAGGGTGCCAATGTAATGCCAGATTAGACCAAATAAGCTCTGCACTTTCAGGGGGCATTGCCGTATTAGCCATATCTTTTAACAAGAATTCTGCGGGACTTTGTGCACTAAGCTTCTTCCATAGTCCGCCTAAGCCCTTAGGAGCATACTGGGCTTGTGCTACTTGAATAAATGGCGGACAACTATCCACCCCTACATAGTCTGCTTTTGGATACTTCTCTCGCAATGCGTCAACACGCAGACCCGGACCACACCCCATATCAATAATTTTGGTCGGTGTAATACGAATATATTGCAAGCGGTCTAACATACGCTGAGCAATTTCATCTAATAAAAATCGCGCACCTTGCAATCCTGCACGGCGCGCAAACTGCAACGCCACATGACGAGGGTTAATCTCTAATTGTTGAGGTTCTTGGCTCATAACAACAGCACCATCACTAGGACAAATTTATCCACCCATCTAGTATCAGAGGGCATTTATACGTAAGCTGTATTGTAGTGTTTTTATACTAGCTAGGATAGAACAATGCTAAAAAGTCTATGGAATTTCTGTTCCGGTGTGTGTCCGCTTTGCCATGGCAGCTCGCCCTTGGGTCGATTTTGTCAGACCTGCACCGACGCTATTTGCTCCCAGAGAAATCATCCCTATCGCTGCTCTCATTGTCAATTAGCACTCCCCTCAAATCATCACTGCCCTAACTGTGAGGAACACACCTTAAGCTTAGGCACAATTTATCATGCTTTTGATTATGTCCCTCCTCTGGATAGTCTAGTTTTAAAGTTTAAAAATGCCCAACAAGTGTATCTCGCACAGGCATTTGCCGAACTGATTGCCCAACAGCTCCACGCGCAAAACATAATACTACACCATAAACTACTGGTGCCTATCTCTAGTAGCACAGAACAACTACGCAAAAGAAACTACAATCCTGCCGGTGTATTTGCCAAAGCACTCGCAAAAAAATTACAATGTGCTCTAGATTTAAGCGTATTGCGACGACAATCCTCGACACAACTGCAAAAATCACTTTCAAGGCATGATAGGTTTTTGCATAGTAGCCAACTCTACTATGCTCATAGACGACTATCACACAACACTTCCATCGTTTTAGTCGATGATATTCTCACGACTGGTAGCACCCTCGAAAGTGCCGCCAGAGCCTTGATAAGTGCAGGTGCTAGACAAGTTGACGCAATAGTGATTGCTCGCACAGCCAACCCCTTTTAAGCTATGTTTCATATTATTCTTGTTTCGCCAGAAATGCCTGCTAATACAGGCAATATTATTCGCCTTTCTGCTAATACCGGTGTGCAATTACACTTGGTACGCCCTTTTGTCTTCTCCCTTGATGATAAGCGTCTGCGCCGAGCAGGTCTGGACTATCACGAATATGCTTCGCTTAAAGTCCATGACTCACTCAGCGAGGCAATTGCTGCCACAGGCGCTAGTAAGGATCGTGTATTTGCGATTTCCACTAAGGGAAAAACTCGTATTGGTGAAGTGCCTTTTCAAAAAGGCGATTGCTTTATCTTCGGTCGCGAAACAGCTGGTTTAAAACCTGAAGAATGGGAGTTAATCGGTCTAGACGCAGCGATTCGCCTACCTATGCAAGCGAACTCTCGCAGCCTTAATCTCTCTAATGCTGTTGCGATTACCATCTATGACGCATGGCGCCAAGTAGGATTTGAAGGGGCTGTCTAAGCAGTAAGGATGGGCTTATTTACGCCAGAACTCTGGGGCAAAAATAATCATCACAGTAAATAGCTCTAGACGACCGATAAGCATAGCAAAGGTACATACCCAAATGGCAAAGTCATTTAACACACCGTAATTGCTCATCGGTCCCACAGCCCCTAGCGCAGGACCAATATTGCTAATACTCGCCAATGCTGCCGATACCGCCGTATCATAATCTAAACCACTGATAAGCAATAGCGACGCACAGAACATAAACGTGCCGGCATAGATTAATAAGAATAATAAAATCGCCGAAATAACAGAGCGACTAATAAGGCGTTTCTTCACCCGCAAAGGAAAAACACCATGAGGATGGATAAGTTTTTTCAGCTCAATACCGACTTGTTTAAATAAGATGACCATCCGAATCATCTTAATCCCTCCGCCTGTCGAGCCTGCCGAACTCGCAAAATTACCAATCACCAACATCCAAATCGGTAAAGCAACTGGCCATAAGGAATAATCGGCATTGGCAAATCCTGTCGTCGTCGCCAACGAAATGGTATTAAAAAAACCATAGCGAAACGCTTTTTCAACCGACGTGTAATAGCCCGATAAGAACAAATAAACACTAATCAAAAAAGCACTACTTAACACCACCATTAAAAATGGCAAGGCTTCAGGACAATACTTATATGCCTTTAAGCTACGTGTACGTAAAGCCGTAAAGTGCGTGGCAAAGTTAATCCCTGCAAATAACATAAAAATACACGCCACCCACTCTACACGCGTATTATTAATATCTGCATAACTATTGGTATAGGTCGAAAAACCACCGAGTCCCATTGTCGAGCCGGCATGACACCATGCGTCAAACCAACTTAAGCCTGCCCAACGATAACATAAGACACACAATAAAGTGGTCGAGATATAAATGCTATAAAGCACCTTTGCCGTACCCGCAATTCGAGGCGTTAGCTTTTCTTCCTTCATCGGACCGGCTGCCTCACCACGCATAACCTGATGTCCACCCACACCTAGCAAGGGAAGAATTGCCACCGCGAGGACAAGGATACCCATACCGCCTACCCAGATTAGGGAGTGCCGCCAAGCATTAATCGACTTAGGCAAATTCGTCACATCCGCAATAACCGTCGAGCCTGTCGTGGTCAAACCAGACATCACCTCATAATAGGCGCGCGTAAAATCGAGTGAAAATTCCCCCGGGTGATATGGCAGCATAAAGGGCAAAGTCCCAATCGCAGGGAACAGTAACCAGACGGAAAAAACCAAGAGCAAACCGTCTTTTAACCGTAGCTCTCGCTTAAAAGGGAGACCCACAAGGTAGAGGAAAAAGCCAACAACCGCCGTCATGCCAATCGCATAGAGGAAGTTCCTATCCCAACCATCTTCATAGTAAAGTGAAAACGCATACGGCAATAACAAAATCGCCGACCAGAAAATCGTCACTAAGCCTAAGGCATGAGCAATATATAAAAAGCGTTTCACAATCACTGACCTCTAAAAGAATAAGAGAGAGACTTGGAACAACTTTTCAATACGCTTCATCACATTGCGATTAGCGGCATAGACAATGACATGGTCGCCACTTTGAATGACGGTATTATTTTGAGGGATGATAATTTCTTGATTACGCAAAATCGCCGCAATCTGTGAAGAGGATGGCAGACGAATATCCTCCACCGCACGTCCCACGACATTTGAGTTTTTCTCATCGCCCACGACTTCAAACTCAATGACTTCTGCCTCACCACGACGTAAACGATGTCCGCGCACAATTGCCCCTTGGCGTACTTCATGCAGTAGCGCACCAATAGTTGCCTGAGATGGTGATACCGCCACATCAATCATACTACCTTGCATCAGTTCACCATACGCATGGCGAGCAATTAGGGCAATCACTTTATGGGCACCAAGACGCTTTGCTAATAAGGACGACATAATATTGTCCTCATCATCATTGGTCACCGCCACCCACGTGTCCATTTCATCAATATTTTCACTGACTAATAATGACTCATCGGTACCGTTGCCATGTAATACCAATACCTCTTCTGGCAGAATTGAGGCGAGATGTTTACATCGGTCTAGGTTTTTCTCAATAATACGGACATTGTAATCTGCACGTGCCAATGAAGCGGCTAGACGAGCACCAATATTACCGCCACCGGCAATCATCACGGTACGTGCACGCTTATTCGCACGATTTAGACGAGCAATCGCTTTCAGTGCCTCGGTGGTATCCATCGAGAGCACTAACTCATCATCTACTTTAAGATTAAATAATCGGTCTAAGGGTAAAGACTCCCCATTACGCACCAACTCTAAAATACGCCCACGACTATGTGGGAGATTTAAGTGGTTTTTATCGATTTGGTAATCTAGCAAAGTGCTACGCTTACTGATTTTAATAATGGCAATACTGACTTTGCCCTCGGCAAAATTCACCACTTGCAAAGCGTCGGGGAATTCAATCAAGCCTTGGAGATATTGGGTAACACTACTCTCGGGACTAATAATCGCATCAACCCCAAAATGCTCGGATAATACCTCAGGGTGTTCTGCATAATATTGCCCACGCACACGCGAAATACGGCGTGGGACATTAAACATATCTTTAGCGAGTTTACACGCAACTAGATTAACCGCGTCAGTGGCAGCACAAGCAACAATTAAGTCAGCGTCCTCTGCACCAGCTTGCATTAAGACATCAGGCGAAGAACCGTCACCATAGATAGCACGCAAATCAAAGCGTTCTTGGAGATAACTTAACTGCTCTTTATTCGTATCAACAATGGTGATATCGTTTTTTTCGGAGACAAGGTTTTCCGCTACACTTGAGCCTACTCGCCCTGCCCCTACCAGCAGGATTTTCATAGTAAATTAAGAGCTACGACGACGAGAATCAATACCTAACTGACGCAA
Organism: Pelistega sp.; assembly: GCA_034093535.1. Classification (GTDB taxonomy): domain Bacteria; phylum Pseudomonadota; class Gammaproteobacteria; order Burkholderiales; family Burkholderiaceae_B; genus Taylorella. Next base: position 9,520 of record JAXECN010000037.1, on the reverse strand, counting down.
TTTACGGTATAAGTGCGTACGCTCTAGACCTGTTTTTTCAGAAACACGCGTCATACTATGGTTCTCACGCTGTAAGTGATACTCAAAGTAGACACGCTCAAACTCATCACGTGCGTCTCGTAAAGGCTGATCCAGAGGAATACTACCTAAGAAACCCGAACGTGCACCGTCATCCATACTCATCGGTGCAGCAACCACAGGTGCACCACCAATCGGTGCTGGAGTCGAGGTGACTGGGCTCGTTGGGCGTACCGCCGCAGTAGATGATACTGCACCAGCTGTTGGTGCATTAAATGTAGGGGCTGCTGCCGCAACAGAACGAACAATCGGACGTTGCAACACTTGCTGCACTGTGGTTAATAATTTATTTAAGGTAATCGGCTTTTCTAAGAAGTCCGCCGCACCAATACGTGTGGCTTCTACGGCTGTATCCAAAGTAGCATGACCGCTCATCATCACCACAGGCATATCCAATAAGCCTTGAGAGCTCCATTCTCTTAATAAGCTCACACCGTCAGCGTCAGGCATCCAAATGTCGAGCAATACCAAATCTGGGCGACTATTTAAGCGTGCAGCACGAGCCTGAGCGACATTTTCCGCCAGCTCAACAGTATGCCCTTGCTCATACAAAATTTCTTGTAAAAGCTCGCGAATACCAATTTCGTCGTCTACTACCAGGATTTTGGCCATAATTACCTGCCTATAAAATTAAACAGCTTAATAAAAAAGTGTTGTTTTTTTGATTATAACAAAGCGTTTTATTATTTTTTCACTATTCGGGATAAAAGAATCGAAATCTTAGCCCCGCCCTCTGGCATATTGGATACTTCAATCTTGCCATGATGTTCTTCCACAATTTTACGGACGATGGCTAAACCTAAACCCGTACCATGTGCTTTTGTCGTTACATAAGGCTCGAAGACCTTTTGTAAAATATTGGCAGGAAATCCCGGACCACGATCTTTTATCACAATATGCACCGCACGATTATCGTCCACGAGCGAATCTTCCATATAGGTGCACTGTGTCTGAATAGTAATTCCCGGCTCATCTCCCGAGAGCTCTAGACCCTCCATGGCGTCTCGTGCATTGGAGAGTAGATTATTAAATACCTGTCGTAGTTGCGTCGCATCTGCCTCCACGAGTGGTAAATTTGGTGCCAATTCCAATTTCAACTGACGATACAATAATTCCTCATGATTGCCCTCTGGGGCCCAACCATACAAGATAGCAATATCCGTAATCAAGTCATTGACATTGACGTCTTGGAATTGTGCCGGTGGTGTACGAGCATATTCACGGAAATCATCTACCATCGTCTTTAACGAAAACACCTGATTGACGATAGTATTGGTCAGACGCTCTAAGAATTGACCATCTTGTTCATCTAGCTTAGGCGCTAACTTCATCTGAATACGCTCTGCCGAGAGCTGAATCGGTGTCAATGGATTTTTAATCTCATGCGCTAGACGACGAGCCACCTCTCCCCAAGCAACTGCTCGGTTCGCTGAAATCACCTCGGAAATATCGTCAAATACCAGTAGATAATTCAATTTATTATCATCATGGCGTAAATGCGTACCACGTAGTAATAAGGTTAGCTCACGCTTTTGCCCTGATTCATCTTCATGTTGCAACTCAATCTGCTCTTGCCAATATTGACGCACCGACCCCACAGCGATATGGGCTGCAAAGGCACGACGGATAACTTGACTAAAGCCTTGTAAATGCGCTTTGGTCTCTAAAGATTTACCGATAATATCATCGAAATTATCATGCAAAATCGCTTCAGCGCCTTTATTGACACGCACTACATTAAAGAGCTGATCCAAGACAATAACCCCTGTGGTCAAGCCAGCGAGGATACTTTCGAGATATAAATTGGACTGTTCTAGCTTTAAGCGGTTATTCTGTGCTTGACTACGTGCTTCTTCCAGTTGCGATGTCATCAAGTTAAAAGAACGACTCAATTGCCCCACTTCATCACTTTGCTTAGGCTCTGGAATTTTCCGATAGTCCCCAGCAGCAACCGCTTGCGTACCCTCAGCAAGTGTTAGTAATGGCTCCACCAGACGCTTAGCTAACCAGAGCGCAATACCCAATGACGCAAATACGGTCAGCAACAATGCCATGGTCAAGGTAATCGCGAACAACTGACGGATACCACTTCGTGATAATGCCAATTCCTCATAGTTACGATAGCCAATTTGAACCTCATTTAAATTATGAGAAAAACTTTCCGGCACCATCTTGGTCAATTGCAACCAATGTGGCTCAGCTCCCCCTGTGAGATTCGTATCTAAGCGACTACTACTGCTAAATAAAGGCACAATAATACGCAACTGATATTGCGGTCGCTCTGGGTCCGCCCCCTCAACAAAGACCTCTTCAATACCGGCATATTGACGTGATAGACGTAACTGACTCAATAAATTTGCTGACGGCAATTGTGGCAACAACGAACCAAAAGTCGATGAAGCAAATGCAATCACCCGCGTACCATTCGCATTAAAGACCAATACATCCGTATTCTGGCTATCCTCTCGTAGGCGAGTTAAGGCAGAAGGCAATGAAGCATCATCCACATTGCTTAAATTAATCGCTAGACGACGAGTGGCAGATAATAAATCCTCTCGCATGGTATCCAAAGACGCTTGCCCCAAGGTCAAACCAGACTCCAGCGCACTATCCACCTTGACATTAAACCAAGACTCTACCGAACGCGACATAAACTGTACCGAGAGGAAATAAATAATCACCCCGGGGATAACTGCCACCACCGCGAAGAAAAAGGCAAATCGAGAGGTTAATCGTGCACCGAATTTCTTCTTACGGACTTGCTTTAACAGTCCGAGTACCAGACTAAACACCCATATAAAGAGTGCTAAAGCCAAGACCCCATTAAGCAATAGCAAAATATCAAACTGTTCGGCAAAGCGTGAAGTATTCCCTGCAGAACCGACTAATAAGGCAAGCAGAATCAAGACGGCAACAACCGCCAAAAATAAACTAATCCGTAACGCCCATTTAACTATGCGTTGGGCTCGGCTGCCGAAAAATGAAAGTTGAAATTTTTCCATGATGATGAAAATGACCATGCACTACTATTATTCAGTGCGGTAATTTGGAATGGGCGAGCGAGTAATGAGGTATCTAGACGCAGACGAATTCTTCCCTCATAAAGCGTCTTTTCAACAAGCGTATGCTCCAATGCCACGCCCCAATTATTCACTCGCGTAATACGCTGCAGTGCGTCCTCTAAAGAGAACTCTCTGTATTCCTTATTATTCTGATAAATACGCCACTCTCTCAACAACATATTGTAGCGAATACCTATCGTACGAGAACCTTGATAAATCATCTGATCGAACCACCACTGACGTGGGCGATGAAGCTCTACATCCAAGGTAAAAAATAGTGGCATACCTTTACTTAACGCATTCTTTAACTCATCACTCAACAGTAAATCAAGCTCAAGCGCTAAATTAGCTTGGTTCTCTTTAGGTGTAGTGACCATAACAGAGCGAAAATTCGCCTGCGAAGATAGCACACCCTCTGCATAAGCAGGTGATAGTAGGCTAACCAAGCCTAACCAGATACTGAACCAGACAATCGCTTGATTAAGCCGCTTTTTGAAATAGCGCATAGAAAAAACCATCGTGTAATGGACGTGCATTTTGCGTCTCTGCAAGCGGTAATAATTGACCCGGTGCATCTAAGCGAATGGCGTCATTAAAGGTTTGCTGAATAAAAGCAGCTTGCTCCACCCCTTCTTGAGGAAAAATCGAACAAGTGATGTAGAGGAAATATCCTCCCGGCTTCAGCACAGACCAGAGATTTTTGACAATAGCACGCTGCAAAGCCGCCGTTTTAGCAACATCTGCCTCTTGACGCAACCACTTAATATCAGGATGACGACGCACAATCCCAGAAGCCGTACAAGGGACATCTGCCATCACCATATCAAATAGCTGACCATCCCACCATGGCTTTGTTGTCGCTGCGTCGGCTTGCAATAAACGGACTTGTTCACTATATAAGCCTAAATGTTTTAAGTTCTCTTCCACACGTGCCAAGCGCTTAGGCTCAATATCAATCGCTGTCATATGGATATCAGCTCGCTCTAGTAAGTGAGCAGTCTTGCCACCGGGAGCCGCACAAGCGTCTAACACGCGCATACCCGCTTGTATCGGTAGCAAACTTGCCGCTAACTGTGCACCCGCGTCTTGAACTGCACATACCCCTTGGTCAAAGCCCGGAATTTGCTGAACAGGTACCGCCTTGTCGAGAATAATAGCGTCCTCGCCATAGCATTGATGGGTCATACCCAATGCATTTAACTGGGCGGAAAAGTCCTCTCTTGTGGTCTTGCGTCTATTCACGCGTAAAGTCAATGGACCGGGTAAATTAGCAACCTTTAATAAAGCCTCCCATTGCTGCGGATAATTTTGTCTAATTAAATCAATCCACCATTGTGGGTAATCAAAGCGCACTGTTTCTGCTTGTTGAACTGTTGCCCATAAGCTATCTTGCTCTCGTAAATAACGACGTAAGCAAGCATTGAGCAAGCCTTTAAAAGCTGCCGTCTTTTTATGTAGCTGTGAAGCTTTAATCGTTTCATCAACCACAGTAAAGTCTTGGTATTGCGGAATACTCTGTGCCAAATCCCCCTCAGGTAATAGGCGACGAGGTACCGTCAATAGACAAAGACTCACTAGCAATAAAGCATTGACCAATGGATTAGGGGCTTTTTTGCTCAATAATTGTTGACTCAATGCCTGTGCCGTCGCCAGATGACGCATACAATAAAAGCTAATCGCTTGCACCGCAGGTTTATGCTCCTTAGGGGTGCTTTCCAAAGCCTCAGTTAAAGATTGTCCAGCTAAGACCTGACGAACAGCCTGTGCAGAATGGAATAAAACTTCAGATAATTTAGGGGTAATCACAGTTATTCTTACGCTATTAAATTACCCTTAGTTTAACAAATAAAGGCAACTCGACAATCTGCTAAAATATTGCACAATCAATTTATTTCACAAAGGTTTTTTTATGTCTAACCCTAAAGTCGGTTTTGTCAGCTTAGGTTGTCCCAAAGCATTGGTAGACTCAGAACGTATCTTGACACAATTACGCATGGAAGGCTATGAAGTCTCCCCCTCTTACGAAGGGGCTGATGTGGTGGTCGTCAATACCTGTGGCTTTATCGATAGCGCCAAAGCAGAATCACTGGACGCGATTGGCGAAGCACTAGCTGAAAATGGCAAAGTTATCGTTACTGGCTGTATGGGTGTCGAAGAAAACACTATCCGTGAAGTCCACCCTAGCGTACTCTCGGTGAGTGGTCCTCAACAATACGAAGAAGTCGTGCGTGCGGTTCATGATGTTGTACCCCCTAAAAAAGACCATGACCCCTTTGTTGACCTTGTCCCACCACAAGGGATTAAACTAACCCCTCGCCACTACGCTTATCTCAAAATTTCTGAGGGCTGTAATCACCACTGTAGCTTCTGCATTATTCCATCTATGCGAGGCGTTCTCGTCAGTCGCCCTATTGGTGAAGTGATGGACGAAGCTCAACGCTTGGTTAAAGCTGGTGTCAAAGAATTATTAGTCATCTCTCAAGATACCAGTGCTTATGGTGTTGATATTAAATATCGCAGCGGATTCTGGGACGGTCGCCCACTTAAGACCAATATGATTTCCCTCGCTGAAGCGCTCAGTTCAATGGGAGTATGGGTACGCCTACACTATGTCTACCCTTATCCAAATGTCGATAATGTCATCCCACTGATGGCAGAGGGCAAAGTTCTCCCTTATTTAGACATTCCATTCCAACATGCTAGCCCTAAGATTCTTAAACTGATGAAGCGTCCTGCTTTTGAAGATAAGACCTTAGCTCGTATTAAACAATGGCGTGAAATCTGTCCTGACCTCACTATCCGCTCAACCTTTATTGTGGGTTTCCCAGGTGAGACCGAAGAGGATTTCCAATATCTATTAGATTGGCTCACCGAGGCTCAGCTCGACCGCGTCGGCTGTTTCAAATACTCAGATGTTGAGGGAGCCAGTGCCAATGACCTCCCAGACCAAGTACCCGAAGAAGTCAAACAAGACCGTTGGGAACGCTTTATGGCACACCAACAAGCTATCTCTGCCGCACGTTTACAGTTAAAAATCGGTAAAGAAATCGACGTCATCATCGATGAAATTGATGGAGAAGGTTTCCCTATCGGTCGTTCTAGTGCAGACGCACCAGAAATTGACGGCTTAGTTTATCTGGATAAAGAAACACCGGTTAAAGTCGGTGATATGGTACGTGCTGTCGTCACAGACGCGGATGAATATGATTTATTTGCAGATGTGATTCGTGTGCTATAAGACAACGAACACTTAAGCCTATCCATCAAACAAAACCCCAGTGCTAACACTGGGGTTTATGTTATTGAGAATATTGAGCACCAAAGGTCAGCTAGATTTTATAGCCATTGACAAAATCTCTCGCCAACTGACGCTTGCCACCTGCTTTTTGCAATTCGAGAATACGCAATACGCCATTAGCTGTTGCGACATCAATACCCTCTGCCGTTGCCGCCAATACCGTACCTGCCGCTGCCTGTGAACTCTGACTTAATACCTGAACTTGCCATACTTTGACTGGGTCTTTTAAACCCGGCAAAGGCAATACCACCCCCGGTACTGGGTTAAAGGCACGAATCTTACGCCATAATGTCTGGGTATCCATATCCCAACTTAATTGACCCTCTACTTTTTCTAGCTTAGCCGCATAAGTCACACCCTCTTCTGGCTGAGGTGTAGCAGATAACTGCCCAAGATTATTTAACGCTTCAACAATCGCTTGTGCGCCCAAATCCGCTAATTGGTCATGCAATTGTGCGGCTGTTTGGTCAGTAATTGCGATACGTTTTTCCAATAGTACATCGCCCGTATCCAGACCAATTGCCATCTGCATAATACCGACGCCAGTTTCCGTATCACCTGCTTCAATCGCTCGTTGAATCGGTGCTGCACCTCGCCAACGTGGTAATAAGCTCGCATGAATATTAAGGCAACCATATTTAGGTAAGTCTAATACCCATTGCGGCAGAATAAGACCATATGCCGCAACCACCATCACATCTGGCTGCAAGGCTTCTAACACTTGCTTAGCATGGGCAGCCTCCTCTGGATATTTACCATCTAAACGCAAGCTTAAAGGTTGCAGCACTTCCACTCCCTGTGCTAACGCCTCTTGCTTCACAGGACTGGCTTGCAATTTCATACCTCGACCAGCTGGACGATCGGGTTGTGTCATCACTAGAGGGACAGTAAACCCTGCATCAAGGATTGCCTTATAAGCCAAACGTGCAAATTCTGGCGTACCTGCAAATACCACTTTTAAATTTTTCATCAATCGTATCTCTCTTCTCTCAAGGATATCCTTATCCCTATCCATAGGGGAAATTGAGAATAATTCTACATTACTAGATAGTTATTTTGCCCAAATCTTAAGTATTCCTTAAGGATTAATCAGCTACATTAATACTATTCAGTTTTTAGCAAAGGATTATATATGGCAAGCACACCCGCCGCAGAGAAAGAAGGTTTAGCCTTGGCACGCAAACAAGCGGCGTCAAAATCAACTTGGGTTAGCGTTATTGTCAATCTACTCTTAAGTATTCTACAAATTGTGATTGGTATCTTTGCTGCCTCTGCCGCCTTGATTTCCGATGCTATTCACTCATTATCAGACTTAGTCTCTGACTTTGTAGTCCTAATTGCCAACAAATTCTCTGACGTACCTGCCGATGATACTCATCCCTATGGTCATTATCGTTTTGAGAATATTGCCAGCCTCTTTATTGGCTTACTCTTATTAGCAGTAGGGATTGGTATGATCTGGGGTGGTGGTGAGCGTTTATTGGGAGGTACGGCTAATCTACCGACAGTACATTACTCCGCCCTCATCGTGGCAGGTGTCGTTCTAATTGCCAAAGAACTGCTCTTTCGCTACTTATTAGCCGTCGGTAAAAAAGTTGACTCTTCTATGCTTATTGTTAATGCTTGGCATGCGCGCTCAGATGCCCTCTCTTCATTAATTGTATTAGTGGCGATTGTGGCAAATCTCGCTGGTATTAGTTGGGCAGATATCGTTGCCTCTATTATTGTCGGTACGATGATTACGAAAATGGGAGCTGAATTTACGTGGAAGGCCATGCATGAGCTCAGCGACCATGCCACAGACGCAGAAGAGATTCAAGCTATCTCTGACATCATCACCTCTACACCCGGCGTACTCGGTTTTCATCAGCTACGTACTCGCAAGTCAGGTGACTTTATTCATGTGGATGTCCACCTAGAATTCCCGGGCACAATGTCAGTCAAAGAAGCCCATGATATTTCCTTATTAGTGAGCCACCGCCTCAAAGAAAAAGAAAATATTATTGAAATTGTTACCCATTTTGATCCTGTGTAAAACACATCAACACAATCAACAAAGCTTGGCATAGTAAAATATTCAATTATCAGGACATAAAGGATTCAATGATGCAGTTCAAAGATTATTTAGCCACTTTCCCTAATATCGATCATTTATCAGGTTTAAATGTAATGGATGAAAAAGGCACCCTTATTCACCATATCCCAGCTATTGAAGGAAAATTAGGCTCACTAAAACTTTATTATGCTTTATCAACACAATTTAACCAACAACTAAATGCTAATGCGGCAGAACAAGGTATCACTTGGTTTGCCGAACACGTTGAGGATGCAAAACAACACCCAGGTAAACATCCAAATATCGATTTACTACTGGATGTTATTTCAAAGCATTTAAACTTAACCTTAGCACCAGTCGAAAAATAATCACTTCGCTTTCCTATATAGAATGCAAAAGGGTACAAGCTAATGCCTGTACCCTTTTGCTGTCTTTTAAGAAAATTTATACATTACGATTCTTAAACTGTAATGAAATATGCGCAAAGGCAATTTGTAATTCCTTGGTACCGCCTTGAAATACCACTGGACGACCTTTTTTAACAAAAATAACCAAACGTTTAGAGGCTAATAAAGGAACAAACTTCGCAAAAGTAACGTCCTCCCAACTCACCTCTCGTTTACTAATCCACGTTTGATGTAAACCCTTATCTGATATTGTCGTTTCTGCCTTCACCATATAATATGTCATCACTAACAAGGCAATAAAAACAACGAGAATAGTAAGACCACCGATATTTTTAAAGCTATCTAAACCTACCTTAGAAATTGCTAGACCTGTCTGAATGACAATTACCACTAGCATTAGGATAGCAGCCCCCTTTACCCATTTAGGCCAAGCCTCACCACGAATAGGTAAACTACCAAGTGTTGCTTTAATTTGAGCTTGCTCCTCGACAGTCAAAGGGGTAAATATCATCATAATCTGAGCCTATCCCGTCACACGTAAAAAATCAAGTATAGCATTAGCTACACGCCGCATTGGCACGCTTATTTAAAATCGCACGTCCTGCACGACTAGCATTAG
>JAXECN010000036.1:0-6476 GCA_034093535.1 Pelistega sp. | reverse complement strand
ACATCAGCACCAAATTTAGGTGCTTTAGGTAAGTCTGCCGGTAAAGGCTGCCCCATCAAGAGCTCTAGGGCATTAACCGCTTGTTCTTTATTGCGACGTGTTTCTGCTAGTGCGGCCTTTGCGCCATCATACGTGGATTTTGCCTGATTGACATCTAGCATAGAAGCAACACCGGCTTTAAAGCGAGCATGCGTCATCTGATAAGTACGCTCATAAGCCCCTAATGTCTCACTCACTAACTTTTCCATCTCCTCTAGGGTACGGATAGTAAAGTAAGTATTAGCTAGACTCGCCACGAGATTAATCTGTGCAGTACGTTGTGCTTGCTCTGTGGCAAAGTAAGTCTGTAACGCGGCTTCGTTTTGATTACGAATCTTACCAAAGAAATCAATCTCAAAATTGGATACACCAAGACCGGCAATATAGGTGCGTGAAATATCACGAACACCTGTACGGCTCATATCTGCTGGTAAATTTTGCGCTGATTGAGAGGCACTTAAGCCAAATTTCGGGAAAATATTACTTAATTGAATACCGTATTGTTTCTGAGCGATTTCTACATTTTTGGTCGCCATCAACAAATCACGGTTATTGGCTAAACCTAGCTCGATAATCTTCTTTAGACGGTTATCATTGAAAAAGCTTTGCCAACCTAAATCTGCTGCCGTTGTGGCTGTACTGGCTGAGTTTACTTTATACTCAGCCGCCACAGGTGATTCTGGGGTCTCATATTTAGGGGCAAAATTACACGCCGCTAATAAAACCGTACTACTAATTACTGATAAACGAAAGATACTCGCCATTATTTACTCTCCGTAGGTGCTGAATAACTATCCATATCAGCATAAATTTCATCTTTTAATTGACGTTCAGCTTGCGCTTCTTTATGTAGGTTTTCTTGTTCGCCTAGTAAGCGTGGTTTTGTCTTAAATAAACGTAAAATCACCACAAAGAATACCGGTACAAAAATCACCGAGAAAGGGGTCGCCGCAAGCATACCACCTAATACCGCAAAACCTACGGCTTTTTGACCCGCAGCGCCCTCACCTGTTGCCATTGCTAATGGGATAACCCCCATGATAAACGCAAATGACGTCATGAGAATTGGACGGAAACGTAAGTGTGCTGCTTCAACGGCAGATTCGACTAAAGATTTACCCTCGGCGTAGAGGTCTTTGGCGAATTCCACAATCAAAATCGCATTCTTAGCCGATAGACCAATAACGGTAATCATCCCTACTTGGAAATAGATATCGTTGGCCATGCCTAATAGATAGGTCAACGCTACCGTACCTAACATACCTAAAGGTACGATTAATAAAGCCGATAAAGGAATAGACCAGCTTTCATAAAGTGCAGCTAGTACTAGGAATACCACAATAATAGCTAAGCCCATCATAATAGGTGCTTGGCTACCTGCTTGAATTTCTTGGTAAGATAAACCAGACCACTCAAAACCAATACCTGCAGGTAATTCATTGCGAATAATATCGGTTAAAACCGTCATAATTTCGCCATTAGCATAGCCTGGAGCAGCTCCACCAGAAAGACTAATGGAGTCGTAGCTGTTAAAGCGTTTAACCTGTGAAGGACCATTTGTCCACTTCACATCCACAACGGTGCTTAAATCAACTAAGTTACCCTCGTTATTGCGCACTTTTAGTCGCAATACATCTTCTAAGGCTAAACGACCGTTGGCATCTGCCTGCACCCAAATATTTTGCATACGACCATTATTTGGGAACTTACCAATAAAGCTAGAGCCTACAGCAGTAGAAAGCACTGAGCGGACATCAGAAACTGCCACACCAAAAGTTGCTGCTTTATCACGATTAATATCTATTGATAACTGTGGGCCAGGTCCTAAACCTGAAATACGCGCATTGACAATTTTTCCTGATTCATTGGCTTTTTGAATCAATAATTGTGCCGCATTACGTAATGCTTCTTGCCCTAAATTACCACGATCTTGTAGCTCTAGAGCAAAGCCTGATGAGTTACCTAAGGCTGAAATCGCTGGTGGCGTAATACTAACTACCGTCGCATCTGGAATACCATAGAGTAATGCCCCCGTTGCCTTATTCGCAATCGATTGTGCACTACTTTCTGGCGTTGTACGCTCTTTAAAGTCTTTTAATGTGGTAAATGCCAGACCTGCATTTAAGCCCGTACCATTAAAACTAAAGCCTTGAATAGCGATGATATTGACCTTTTCAGGGACTTTAGCGTAAAAGTCTTCAACTTGTTTTAGTACTTGGCTCGTACGATTAGCCGATACACCTGATGGTAATTCAATATTCGTAATGGTATAACCTTGGTCCTCTTCAGGCATAAATGAGCCAGGTAATTTGGTAAATAAATAGCCTGCCCCAGCGACCAATAAGACATAAATCAACATCATACGGAAGCTGCGTTTAATCAATGCCGCTACTCCAGCTGAGTATTTATGTGTCATTTTGTCAAAAACACGATTAAACCAGCCGAAAAAGCCTTTTTTCTCCATATGGTGTCCCTTAGGAATAGGCTTCAAAAGTGTTGCACAAAGCGCTGGTGTAAAAGTCAATGCTAAAAAGCCAGAGAAGGCAATAGAAATACCCATAGCTACAGCAAACTGTCGGTAAATCACCCCTGCCGAGCCTGACATAAAGAGTAATGGGGCAAATACTGTAACAAGTACTAAAGTAATACCGACAATTGCCCCAGAAATCTGCGGCATAGCTTTCATCGTCGCTTGAACGGGAGGAAGTCCTTCTGTGGCCATAATACGTTCGACGTTTTCGACCACCACAATCGCATCGTCTACCAGAATACCAATCGCCAATACCATCGCAAACATGGTGAGCACGTTGATGGAGTACCCTAATGCCAGTAAAACCGCTACGGTACCGAGTAAAGCAACAGGTACGACCAAACTTGGAATTATGGTATAGCGAACGTTTTGTAAGAAGATGAACATCACCACAAATACGAGTACCATCGCCTCAATTAAGGTATGAAAAACCTTATTAATGGAAGCCTCAATATAAGGCGCCGTATTATATGGAATTGTATAGCTGATACCGTCTGGGAAATATTGAGACAAATTATCCATTGTCTCTTTCACTAACTGTTCAGTTTCTAGTGCATTGGCCGTTGGAGAAAGTGATACAGCAAACGCTGCGGTTGGTTTACCATTAAGACGAGCACCTGTTTGATAGTTATCTTGACCAATCTCTACTTTGGCGACATCCATTAAGCGTACGATAGCACCGTCAGAATCCGAACGTAAGACGACGTTATTGAACTCCTCAACGGTACTCATCTCACCATTAGAGCGAATAATAGCGGAAATCGTTTGTGAATCTGGTGCAGGAGGCGCACCTATAGTACCTGCAGAAATGGTGACATGCTGAGCAGCCAATGCCGTATTTACATCGGCAATAGTGAGGTTATACGCACTTAACTTATCAGGATCAACCCAAACACGTAATGCTTTTTCCGCACTAAATAATCGGAAGCTCCCTACCCCTTTTAATCGCGAAATACTATTTTGAACATTACGGGTAATATAATCAGCAATATCAGAAGCAGTATAATTACCATTTTCTGACGCTAATGATACGACCATTAAAAAGCCTGAGTTTTGCTTAGAATAGGTAAGACCTTGCTGCGTTACTGCCGTAGGCAAGCTTGAGGTTACACTCGCCACAGTATTTTGCACATCAATTTGTGCCTGATTATCATCTGTACCAGGTTGAAAAGTAACTTCAATACTCGCATTGCCATAAGAATCGCTGGTTGAAGAATAGTAAAGTAAGTTCTCGACCCCATTAAGTTTATCTTCAATAATACTAGTTACTGAGCGAGATACTTCTTCTGGTGAGGCGCCTGGGTAACGAGCCGAAATACTAATCGTTGGCGGTGCCACGTTAGGATACTGAGCAATGGGCATGCTCGGTAAAGAGAGTGCACCAAATAAGGTAATTAGAATCGCAATTACCCAAGCAAAAATGGGGCGATGAATAAAAAATTGAGCCATTTGTTAACCTTTTGCTGGGAATTATTGAGTTTTTTCTGCAGACACTTTGTTCTCTGCTGATGGTTGTTCTTGAGCGTCAGGTTTGGCTTCTGTACTTTGCTCACTTGCTGGTGCCGCTTGTTCTGCACTCGACGCTGCTTGCTTCGCATTAGGGTCTTTTGACCAAGGTAAAGCATTGACTGGCATACCCGGACCAATTTTCGTAAAGCCTTCAACAATAAGTTGGTCGCCCGCATTTAAGCCGGTGACGATTTGAGTTTTATTGTCAGCTTCTTCACCTAAGGTAACTGGACGAGCAGCGACTTTACCCTCTTCAATTACAAATACGAGGTTGCTGCCATCTGCACGACGCTGAATAGCTTGTGTAGGCACCATCACTGCGTTTTTATTTAAACCACGCTCTAGCTGCACACGCACAAACATACCAGGCAATAATAATTGCTCAGGATTCGGGAAGGTCGCACGTAAATTCACTTTACCAGTATTGGGGTCAACCGATACACCACTGAATAAAAGCTTACCTTGGCGCTCATAAGTTGTGCCATCTTCTAGAATAAGACGCACCGCTGCACTATCTTGATCGACTTGCTCAAGCTCACCGTTTAAGAAAGCTTTGCGTAACTGGGTCATCTCGCCAGTTGATTGCGTAAAGTCTACATACACTTCACCTAATTGTTGTACTTTAGCTAAAGCGGTAGCTGATGTAGCACTCACTAAAGCACCTTCAGTGACTAAGGCTTGACCAATAATACCGTCAATCGGTGAAGTTACATTGGTATACGATAAATCGATTTTAGCCGCTGCTAATGCCGCTTGAGCCGACTCGACTGCCGCCGCTGTTTGGTTCGCTTGTGCCATCGCATTATCATATTCTTGCTTACTGATGGCATTTTCTTTAATTAAGGTTTGATAACGACCTGATAAGGCGCGAGCACTCTTCGCTGCCGCTTGCGCTTGGTTCAGAGCCGCTTGTGCTGCATTAACATTGGCTTGATAAACAGCAGGATCGATTTTAAATAATGACTGCCCTGCTTTAACTGCACTACCTTGTTGGAAATTAATGCTTTGAACAATCCCAGTAACACGAGCACGTACTTCTGCGTCTTTAATGGCATTAATACGACCCGGTAAGGTAGTAAAAATACGAACCTCTTCTGTACCGACAGTAATAGCCGCTACATTCATCGGTGGGCGTTGTTGTGCTTGTGCTTGTTCTTTTTGACCACAAGCACTAAGAACCAATACCGGTGCAAGGACTAATACTAATAATTTATGTTTGAAGTTCATTTTTTTCACTATCTATTTAATAAAATGTTCTCTACGATTAAGCAAGCCTGCTTAACCGCAAAATATACTAAGGGATAATACTGATAAGGGATTGTATAAAATAATATTTGCTTAGGCAAGCAATCATTTGTATCGTTGTTACATTGTGTAACAAATTATCCTTGTTCTAAGCTTATTTTGGGTAGACAATAAAAAAGCCTAGCTCGTGATGAACTAGGCTCCTTATGAATTTTGGCTTATCGAATAACTGCTCGGATTCGACCGTTGTTTTGACGACTCGCTTGAACTTTACCTGATGATAAGTTCTGCTTAGTGGCAGCAGAAACACTCATCTGTCCAGCATCATTAAAGACTAGACGTTGATCTGAACCTGCTTTGCCTGTGCGATGATTGACGGCTAAGCCATTAACACGAATCTCATAATGTAGGTGTGGACCTGTTGAGCGTCCGGTATTGCCGCTTTTAGCAACAATCTGCCCTTTGCTAACTTGGCTACCTACTTTAATACCCTTAGTAAAGCCATTTAAATGACCATAGACTGTACTATAAGTATCATCGTGTTTGATGACTAATAATTTACCGTAACCATTCATCCAACCTGCATAGACAACCTGACCAGATTGGGCAGCACGTACTGGAGTACCTGACGGTACGGAAAAGTCAACACCGTGGTGGAATTTCTTACGTTTTAGCACAGGATGAATACGCCAACCATAATCTGAAGATACCTTAGCCTCGCCTACTGGCTTTTTAAGGATACTATCAAAGGTGACGACATCAAGATTTAACTGCTCCTTACAATCTTGTTTACATACTACGGATACATCACGGTCAAGCACGCGAATATCAAGTTCTGGTTCATCAAAACTGGTTTGAGCAATAACTGTTTGGCTAAATAGTGTAAGCAATATAGTTAGAATATGTTTTTGCACGCTAATTTATCCTAGTTAATTACACAAATTTCTATACTATCTACACAAAACTTAATTCGCGTCTATAATACAGAGCACAAATTATACTTTATCAGAACGAATATGAAACCTTTTTTTGCATTTACAAAGAAAAAGAAACTTTTTTTAGGTTTAATAGGTCTAATTTCATTAGTGGGATGTGCCGCAGAGCCTTATCCCGTGCCTTTTCAACAAGAATTACTCAGTATCTGCAAAAACGG
>JAXECN010000035.1:0-4884 GCA_034093535.1 Pelistega sp. | reverse complement strand
TGCTACCAATATCGCCTCTCTCACGCTACTCACTATTGCGGCCTTAGTCTTGGTGGGTGCCTTAATTATCCACCCACTCGTCTTTGAAGTCATCAGTATTATTGGCTGTGTAGCGCTATTTTTTATCGCTATTAAGATGATGAAGCAAAGTCGCTATGCTCCTCAAGCACCGAGTGGTGAGTATGGATTAGACCTTCAACAACCAAAAAAAAGACTCTCCCAAATTCTGTTGCAAGGCTATCTCCTTGGTGTAGCAAATCCCAAAGACGTGATTTTCTTTGTGGCACTTTTTCCCCAGTTTATTCATATCACCTCCTCGATGGAATTCAGTCTAGCCATCCTTACCCTTGGGTGGATTGTGTGTGATTTCGGTATTCTACTGGCGTATATCCTCATTATTCATAAAACCATGCGCCATCGCATGCAGATTATTACCAAGCTCGCTGCTTATATGATTTTCATCGTGGCGTGTTTAGCGGTTTTCTATAACATTCAAAAGTGGTTCTAGCATCGCCCCTCCGCAACGAGGGGCTGACAATAACTTTACCCCCGCGACACACCCGGCCCTTTCAACGCACTACGCCCTCCATGTAAAGGCTCAACTTGGATTTGCGTACCAATCCGATTTTTCAACGCAGATACATGGGAAATCACTCCAATCAGCTTATTATCCTCATGTAGTGCGGCCAAGGTATCCAACGCCACTTCTAATGCTTCTTCATCAAGCGTCCCAAAACCCTCATCTAAGAATAAGGAATCCACACGGATTTTTTGGCTCGACATCTTCGATAAGCCAAGTGCTAATGCCAAACTAATAATAAAACTCTCACCCCCTGATAGATTACGTACAGAACGGACTTCACCCGCTTGATACGCATCTAACACATTTAAGGAAAGGGCATTCTCGCGATCATGCAATAACACATAACGATCACTCATCTTACGTAATTGCTGATTGGCATGACTAATCATTAATTCAAACGTCAGACCCTGTGCAAAATTACGATAAGCACTGCCATCCGATGAGCCAATCAGTGCTTTTAAGGTTTTCCAACGGGTCGCCTCTTGCTCTTGTTGGATAATCTGTTTTTGCTTATCTGCCAAACTGAGCTGATGACGATCGTCTTGACGTAGTCGTTCCTCAGCTGCTGCAATCTGGTCTATATACCCTCGCCATTGTGGTAGCACAGCTTGCTTTTGTGTCTCTAACTGCACCAAATCTGTCTGACTCAACTGCTTATTTTCTTCTACCTTCAACCGCTCACTGCGATCCGCAATCAAAGCATTCAATTGCGTTTCTCTATCTGCTAAAGTCTTGGCTTGGGCTTGCAAGGCTAGCAACTGTGATGGCGGTAATAAAGCCTGAATAAATACGGACTCTTGCTCAAATCCATGCTGATTTAATTGCGTGATAAAACGTTCTTCTTGGTGAGTCAGCTGAGCAGCTCGTTGCTGCACCCCCTCTGTGATTTGCTGCAAACGCCCCTGAGCATCCTCTAAACTCGATTTCACCTTATCTCGTTGTTCTGCCGCCTGTTTTTGCTGTTGTTCAGCATATCGCATTTGTTGCTGATACTGTTGTTCAAGCTGATCAACATCTTGCTCACCAAAGAGTTTAAACCGTTCTTGTTGTACCTGTGCATAGCCCTCGCGCTGCTCATTTAATCGCATTTGGCGCGTCTGCATATCGGTATGTAACAGTTTCTGTTCCGCTTGTAAGGCAGCCATCTTCTCTCGTAAGGGCTGTAAATCTGCCTGAATTTTTTCTTGTACTTCCGCATGGTGTTGCCACTGGCGAACACGCCAATCCAACTGTGCAAAACTCGTTTCATCAAGTGTATTAACGCTAAATACGGATAACTCACTTAATAGCTGCTGCTCACGCACTTGCAAGGCTTGCTCAAGTGCCGCAATCTGCCCTTTTTCTTCCTTTAGCGACTGTGCGGTCTGCTCGAAATAGCTCGTTTTATTCAATAACTCACTATCCTTTAAGCTAATCTCATGCTGTCTATCTTTCAGCTTATCCTCTAAATGACGCACGCTTTTTTCTAGCTGCTCAATCTGTCGAATCATCGCACTTAATTGAGCAATCTGATCATCGTATGTATTCAAAGCAGGAATGGACACACGATAAGGGTGATGTTCTGAACCACATACTGGGCAAGGCTCATTTTCTACCAGACGTTCACGTATAGCGGCCACATCATGAATATTCTGGATCAATGCCTTTTTCTCGCGGGCATGGTCTAACTCTTGTTGATAATGGGATAAGGCTTTACCTTGCGTCATCTGCTGATACTTCTGCTGCTCTTGGCTATGCTGCTGTTGTAAAGCTTGCTGTCTATCGACTAAAGCCTGTTTATCCGCTTTCAAACTTGCTATGGCTTGCTCTAATGTCTGTAATGCCTCGATACGCTTTGTATGTGCTTGTTGTTGGCGCAATACATCGACACGACCTTGCTTTAGCTGTTGAAAACTTAACACCAGACCAGAGAGTTTTTCCACCAGACGTTTATCGTGAGCATACTGACTAAGATACTGCTCACTCGCTTTTAATTGCTGCTCTTGATGATTAAGCTGTTCTTGATAGTTTTGTTGTTCTCGCTCAAATTGTCGTTGTCTGTCTTGCACTTCTCGCAGAGCTATCGCTCCCTCATGCAGACGTTTCTGTTGTTCTTTTAATTGCACATCGAGCGCACGTACCTGTTTCCAGATAGGTTGTTGAGTTTCCCATTGTTTTTTTAAATCTAACAAGGCATTTTCTGTCACTTGATAGACGTGGTTTTTTGTCGTCAATGCCTCTATTAACTGCGGCACCTGCAGACTCAATTGCTGTTGTAATACTTGAGCTTTCGTTTGCTCCTCACGTACCGTGTGAAGTGCGGCATAAGCATCTTTGAGTCTATCTGCTCTGATAGCCGTATCCAATAGAGCACCTTGCGCAGCAAAAGCTTCTTTATCCGTCTCTAAACTGACTTGCTGTGCTTTTGCTTGAGTTAATTCATGTCTTAACTGCTCCACGTTTCGGTGCCATTGGATTTCTACATCCAGTTGTTTGAGCTGGGTTTGGAGTTGTGCCTCTTGCTGTCGATTCTGAGTAATTTGATCGCTAATCTCCGCACGCTCTTGTTCGCTCAAGAGTTGAATTCCCTCGATCTGTGCACGTAATAGTTTGAGTTTCTCATCTTCGGTAGCACTGCGTCTATGCACCCGCTGAGAAATGTCGGAATAAATTTTTGTTCCCGTAATTTTCTCTAGTACGGCTGATTTAGTATTCACATCGGCTTTCAGAAAATTATCGAATTTTCCTTGTGCCAACAGCATAGAGCGCAAGAAACGGTCAAAATCCATACCAGTCTTTTCTTCAACCAGTTGGTCAAAATCTTTCTTCTTGGTGGCTAACAGCTTCCACTCACCTTGCTCTAAGACCGAAATCTCCTGTGCTGTGTCCTGCAATGCTCCATCAACTTTATTACGCGCACGGCGTTGTGACCATTGACAGAGGAACTCTCCTGCTTGTGAGCTAAATATCACCTCCGCCCGACACTCTGCCGTCTGACGAGACATAATATCGTTACTCGATTTCGTGATTTTATCTAAGCGTGCCGTACGTCCGTAAAGTGCCAAACAAATCGCATCTAAAATAGTCGTCTTACCTGCACCTGTCGGACCTGTTAAGGCAAAAATACCATTTTGCACATAAGCCTCATCGGTAAAATCAATCGACCACTCACCATATAAAGAGTTTAAGTTTTGAAAGTTTAATTTTAAAATTTTCATCGACTTATCCTATTACTCAGCACGACTATCTTCTTGGTCTAATTCACGCACAATCTCTCGATAACTCGCCATCAAGCTCTCTCGTTGATCAGCAGGCACCTGAGCGGCATCCAAACGACGCTCAAAGACTTGATAGAGATCTAAATCATCAAGGCTTTCTTCGGTATGTTGTGCGGCAAGCGTTTGCTGCACAATACGATTATTGCGGATACGCAATACCTCGACTGTGCTATCACCCACTACAGCCTCTATCTGTTCACGTAAATCACCAACGATGTCTTCACCGGTATACTCCACCTCAACCCATACTGTCTCTCCACGCTTACATAGTGACATCAGTGTCGCTAGAATCTCTTTTACCGTGCCTTTGACACGTGCTAAGGCTTGAAAACGTGGAATAGCGATATCATGGGTTTGCATACGCTGTGCACTCTGTAATGCCTCATTGATGTCCACCACAATCATGATTTTTTGTTGGTTTGCTTCGCCATAACCCATAGCAATCGGTGAGCCACTATAGCGAATTCGTTCTTCTTTATTCACATATTGTGGGACATGTAAATGACCCAATGCGACATAATCTAAGCAAGCAGGAAATGCATCACTGCCAATTTGACCTAATGTACCAATATATAAATCGCGTACACCATCACCATCAATCGTCTCCCCTCCTGCCGCAAACAGGTGTCCCGTGCCTATGATGGGGATATAACGATGGGACTGTGTTTGATAGATTTGCTCGCGCTTTTGCTCAGCTAAAACACATACAGCCGCATAATGCTGTTTTAAACCCTCCACCAGTTTTAACTGCTTATCTTGATCGCTCTCTCCTAGCACGGAAGCACGCAAATCACGGTCGCGCAGATAAGGTACGGCACACACAATCGCCTCCACCTCATCACCTTTTTTCAGCAAGATGAGCTCATCACTTAGCTGCTCTCCCATCGCACCTACGACATGGACATTAAGACTTTTAAGAACAGCTTTAGGGGCATTAAGGAAACTCGCTGAGTCATGATTACCACCAATCACAA
Source organism: Pelistega sp. (assembly GCA_034093535.1). GTDB lineage: Bacteria > Pseudomonadota > Gammaproteobacteria > Burkholderiales > Burkholderiaceae_B > Taylorella. The sequence continues at coordinate 70 of JAXECN010000035.1, read as the reverse complement.
TCACGTGGCGACAAGGCGTATCTCGTACACCCACCAGAAAATCATAATAAAGCTGCTGGGCACGATTACT
>JAXECN010000034.1:0-8333 GCA_034093535.1 Pelistega sp. | reverse complement strand
CGAATCGATTTCACTTCCCAGCCTTCGAGTACAAGACCTGCCTCAAAGCGGTCTTCGATAAAATAGTCGTGGCGGGCTTTTCTGTTTTCTACAATACTCATTTTTCTAATAATTCTTGTTAGAGGACTCTAATATAAGCCCTCTTATCTCTAAACATGAGCGTATTATACCGTTTTCAGCAGGTTTTAACAGAGTTTCTACTTGCCAAATACGCAATTAGCAATTAATCGGTCTAGTTCAAAGACTTAATTAACTTCATCACTGCTTTAAAGTGTGGATGTTCACCACTTTCTAAGCACTCAAAAAGCACCATTTCAGTACTAAGTAATGAGACGCCTGCTCTTTTGGCTCGTGTTAATGCTAGTGTTTTATCACTATCTTTGCGAGAGCCACAAGCATCGACAATAAGATGGCACTGATAATTGCCCAATTGTACAGTATCTAACAAGCTTTGTAAGACACAAACATGTGTCTCACACCCGAAAAATAATACTTGATGTCTATGTCCTGCTTCGCTAATTTTGTGTAATGTCTCTACAAATATAGACTCTCTCACTGCACTAAAAGTTGTTTTATTGACTACTTCACCACGATACGGCGATAGTTCAGTCACCGTACTACCAATTTTCTCTGGATAATGCTCTGTTGTGATAACAGGGATATTCAATAGCTGTGCTGTTTTTACTAAGGCTTCTGCGCATTGGATGACTTTATCGGCACTATCAATCGCTGTCATGAGTTTGGTTTGGATATCAATCATGACAAAAATGCATTCTTCGGTTTTTAATAACAATGCTATCTCCTTTATACTCCATGCCAATTTCAATAGGTTGATTGCCACTCTATATAACGTGTGGTATGCACGCCAATCTGCCTGCATATTTTGCGCGGTCGCTCAGATTGCACTAATTGACAGCGAGGCTCACTGCAAGTTTCGTGTAGTCGCTCAAACAGTACCTCGCTACGCTCGCTAAACTCGCTTTGTACATCGAAAACTTCTCCGTGAGCCTCTTGTGCTTATGCTAGCAGTACAATGCTAATTAGCACCAGAGTACACGAAGAGACATTCGCTCGCAGCGACATTGGAAACGGCGAAGCACTTTCCGGAGCAAGAGCGAACTGTCTGCAGTGTGGGCAGTGATTATGAGCATAACTGCACTACGTTATTACCCCTTCTGCTGCTGTTTAATCACCGACATCGCAGAGGCAATCATGCCCCCCATATCCGATAAATTCGCTGGTAAAATCAAGGTATTACCCTCTTTCGCCACACCAGCAAAAGCCTCTACATAGCGCTCAGCTACTTGCAAATTAATCGCTTCCATACCGCCCGGTTGTTGGATAGCGGCTGCAACTTTACTGATGGCTTCAGCCGTTGCATTAGCAATTGCAATCGTCGCTGCTGCTTGACCCTCTGCCATATTAATTTGCGCCGCTTTTTCACCCTCGGAGCGAGCGATAGCTGCCTCTCTTTCACCTGTTGCAATATTGATTTGTTCTTGACGGCGACCCTCAGACGCAGCGATAAGCGCACGTTTCTCGCGCTCCGCTGTAATTTGTGCCTGCATAGCACGTAAAATTTCTGCCGGTGGAGTTAAGTCTTTAATCTCATAACGTAGGACTTTTACACCCCAGTTTAAAGCCGCCTCGTCCAGTGAAGAAACAATACTGCTATTGATAAACTCTCGCTCTTCAAATGTACGGTCGAGCTCTAAGCGACCAATAACAGAACGCAATGTGGTCTGTGCCAATTGAGTAATCGCACTAATGAAGTTAGATGAACCATACGAAGCACGCATAGGGTCAGTGACTTGGAAATATAAAACGCCATCTACTTGTAATTGAGTATTATCACGAGTGATACAAACTTGACTAGGCACATCGAGAGGAATTTCTTTTAAGACATGCTTATAGGCAATCTTTTCGATAAAAGGAATAACAAATCGTGGTCCAGGTGCGAGTGTACGGTCATATTTCCCTAATCGCTCTACTACCCAAGCATGTTGTTGAGGAACAATAGCGACTGACTTAATAATGATGATAATCGCCAGTACCACGACAACTAACCAGAACATTTCTAATTCCATACTAAACTCCCCTTAATAGATTTACTTCGGTTGCAATACCAAATGAGCACCTTGAATATCCACAATAATATGCTCACCACTCATTTCTGTGCTTACATCATCAGCTAAAACGGCTTGCCAAGGTGCGCCACGATAATTAACCTGTGTATGACGATTGGACCATTGTTGAACCATCACAACAGAACCAATATCTAGATTTACATTGACATCACTCGTCGCTGTACGTGTTTTGCCTTGTTTGCTAATACCGAATAAGCGAAAGACAAATACACAGGATAATGCAGTCGCCACAAAGGCAAAAATCGCCCAATATACAGATAAACCTAGCCAGGCCACTACGCCACCCATAGCAAGACCTAAGGCGAGAAATAATAGATAAAATGATCCAGTAAATAGTTCAAGTATTAAAGCAATACCCGCCAGTACAAACCATGTCCACATATCTATCTCTCTCTTCTAAAAATTCACCATAGCTAAAATTAAGGGGCCTTAATAAGCCCCTCTTTTCGATTATTTTATTGAACGCCTAGTAATTCAACTTCGAATACCAGTGTTGCATTTGGAGGAATAACACCACCTGCACCGCGCGATCCATAACCTAATTCAGCTGGAATAGTCAATTTACGCACGCCACCTACTTTCATGCCTGCGACACCTTGATCCCAACCTTTAATAACATGACCGGCACCCAATGGGAATGCAAACGGCTCATTACGGTCTTTGCTTGAGTCAAATTTTGGACCGTCTAATAACCAACCTGTATAGTGCACAGTCACGTAGTTACCGCTTTTAGCTTCTGCACCTTCACCGACTTTGGTATCTTCAATAATTAAGCTCATTATAAATTCCTTATGATAGAAAACGCTGGAATATTTTTTTCCAGCGTCAGATTGCTAACAAACTCTTTTTAGGATGCCCTCTATCCTTATAACATCAAAGACAGAGGACATCTTAGCTGATATTAATCTTCAGCTAGTTTTTGCCATGTATCAACCACGGTATCTGGGTTAAGTGACATAGATAGGATACCTTTGTCTTTGAGCCATTGTGCTAGGTCTGGATGGTCTGAAGGACCTTGACCGCAGATACCCACGTATTTGCCTGCTTTTAAACATGCGGTAATCGCACGCTCAAGCATAAATAATACCGCTGGGTCACGCTCATCGAAGTCAGCCGCTAATAGTTCCATACCAGAGTCACGGTCTAGACCAAGGCTAAGCTGTGTCATATCGTTAGAACCGATAGAGAAGCCATCAAAATACTCTAAGAACTGCTCTGCTAAGATAGCATTGCTTGGTACTTCACACATCATGATGAGACGTAGACCATTTTCACCGCGTTTTAGACCGTTTGCTGCTAGTAAGTCAACCACGCGTTGTGCTTGGTTAAGTGTACGCACAAATGGAATCATGATTTCTACGTTAGTCAATCCCATCTCTTCCCGAACAAAGCGTAATGCCTCACATTCCATGCGGAAGCACTCAGCAAAGTCTTCTGAAATATAGCGAGATGCACCACGGAAGCCTAACATTGGGTTCTCTTCTTCTGGCTCATAACGTGAACCACCTACCAATTTACGATACTCATTTGACTTAAAGTCAGACATACGTACGATAACTGGTTTTGGATAGAAAGCCGCTGCAATAGTTGCGACACCTTCGGCGAGTTTTTCGACAAAGAACGCACGTGGGCTAGCATAACCACGAGCTGCTGACTCTACTGCCTTTTTCAGGTCGCTAGCAACATTTGGATAATCAAGAACTGCTTTCGGGTGAACATTAATATTGTTATTAATGATGAATTCTAAGCGAGCAAGACCAACACCACTATTCGGAATTTGGGCGAAGTCAAAGGCTAATTGTGGGTTGCCTACGTTCATCATCACTTTAACAGGAATCTCTGGCATTTCACCACGACGCACTTCCTCGATTTCTGTTTCTAAGAAACCGTCATAAATACGACCTTCATCCCCCTCTGCACATGATACGGTCACTTCCGCATTTTCACGAAGTACTTCGGTACCATCACCTGTACCTACTACAGCTGGAATACCTAGTTCACGAGCAATAATCGCTGCGTGACATGTACGACCACCACGGTTAGTAACAATCGCAGCAGCACGCTTCATCACAGGTTCCCAGTTAGGGTCAGTCATATCTGTAACTAAGATATCGCCTGTTTGTACCTGATCCATATGAGCGATATCATGGATGATGCGGACTTTACCAGAGCCGATTTTTTGACCAATCGCACGACCTGTTGTTAGAACAGTACCTGTCGCTTTTAACTTATAACGTAACTGAACATCGTGACCCGACTCTTGTGATTTTACTGTCTCTGGACGTGCTTGTAAGATGTAAAGCTTGCCATCAATACCATCACGACCCCACTCTACGTCCATCGGGCGTTGGTAGTGTTTTTCGATAATTACCGCATAACGTGCTAATTCGCTCACCTCTTCGTCAGTGAGTGAGAAACGATTACGGTCTGTCACTGGGACATCAACTGTCTTAACCGCATTTTCACCCGGTTTACGGTCTTCATTAAACTCCATCTTGATAAGTTTAGAACCGATACGACGGCTGATAATTGGGTATTTGCTATTCGCCAATGCTGGTTTAAAGACATAGAACTCGTCAGGGTTAACCGCACCTTGGACGACTGTCTCACCTAAACCGTATGATGAAGTGATAAAGACCACATCAGGGAAACCAGACTCAGTATCGATAGTGAACATCACACCAGCACTACCTTTGTCTGAACGAACCATACGCTGAATACCTGCTGATAAAGCAACATCAGCGTGAGCGTAACCCTTGTGAACACGATAAGAAATCGCACGGTCGTTATAAAGTGAAGCGAATACGTGGCGGATTTTGTCTAAAACATCATCAATACCAGCTACGTTTAAGAATGTTTCTTGTTGACCTGCAAAAGAAGCGTCAGGTAAGTCTTCAGCAGTCGCAGATGAACGCACAGCAAATGTGCCTTTGCCATCAGTGTCTAACTTAGCAAATTCATCACGGATTTGTTTCTCGAATTCTGCTGAGAACGGTGCATCAATAATCCATTGGCGGATTTCTTGACCTGCATTAGCGAGCTCACGCACATCTTCAGGGTTTAGCGTGCTAAGACGGTCAGCAATACGCTTATCAAGACCTGCATCTTTTAAGAAATCGCGGAAAGCTTGAGCTGTCGTGGCAAAACCACCTGGTACTCGAACACCAGCTGTTGATAGTTGGCTAATCATCTCGCCTAAAGAGGCGTTTTTACCACCAACGATTTCAACATCGCTCATACGAAGGTTTTCAAAAGGAATAACATAAGACATTAAAGTCTCCCAAGTAAAAAAAAAGCTTATTTATTCAAAAAACAACAATATTTTCTAAATAAATAGGCCTTTCTCCTGATAAAAACTTAAATATGCGTTATTGTAACCCCATACAGAAAATAATTGGGCATTTTGAAGGAAATTTTTTTATGTCACTACCTCAAAAAACCGTATTTATTATTTCCGATGGTACGGGTATTACCGCTGAGACATTCAGTCACTCGGTACTCAGTCAGTTTACGCATAAATATGAATTTAAACAAGTTCGTGAGCCGTTTGTTACAACTGTAGAAAAGCTCAAAGAAATCATTGCACGAATTGATGAAATGGCAGATAACGGTGACCCTCCGATTATTTTCAGTACGATGGTCGACCATGACCTTGTCGATTACTTACGCCACTCTAAAGGCATTTTCCTAGATATTTTTGGGGCTTGTGTTAATACCTTGGAATTAAGCCTCAATGTACGCTCTCAACCAACTGTCGGTCGCTCTCATCTTGACGCAAACTCGGAAGCGTACCATAAGCGTATTGAAGCGATTAACTTCACATTAGCACATGATGACGGTCAATTTATCCATGGTTGGCAAGAAGCAGATGTAATTCTAGTAGGTGTTTCTCGCAGTGGTAAAACACCAACTAGTCTGTATTTGGCGATGCAATATGCGCTAAAAGTAGCTAACTTCCCGCTTATTCCTGAGGATTTTGAACGCGGTCAATTACCAAAGACAATTAAACCGTATCGCGATAAATTATTCGGGCTATCCATTCAACCTGAGCGTCTCTCCGAGATTCGTAGCGAACGCCGCCCCAATAGTCAATACGCGTCTATTGAACAATGCCGTTATGAGGTAGCAGAAGCGGAACACTTAATGCGTATGCAAAATATTGCATGGCTATCTTCTACGACAAAATCCATCGAAGAAATCTCAACCACAGTACTCCAAAATCTCAAATTAGATAGCACGACCTATTAGGTCGTAGCCGCCTGTCTGATTATCAAGGGGTTAATGCTTGTTGGCGATATTGCTCATAAAGCACTAAGCTACAAGCAACCCCAACATTTAAGGACTCCACCTTATCACTCTGAGGAATAAAAATCGCTTGATGAGGATAGTCCAAAAAGCAGTCCGCAACACCCTGCCCCTCATTGCCCATCACCCAAACAATCTCTTTAGCTAAGGTTGCCTGATAAAGGTTCTGTGCTTGTTCATCCAGATAAGTGATATAAAGTGGCAAGGTATTCGCCTCTAAAAAGGCAACACTATCCACTTGCGTATAGATATCAAGCACAAAATGCGCTCCCTGCCCACCACGTAACACTTTAGCTGACCAAGGGTTCACACACCCTTTGCTCAAATAAATCGACTCAATTCCAACAGCTGCACAAGTGCGTAAAATCGTTCCTAAATTCCCGGGGTCTTGGATACGATCCAAAAAGACCGTGGTCTTGCTAGGTAAAGGCAGCTGCTCAGGTATCGGCACCTCAATCCAAAACATAATGGCTTGAGGTGTATCGACATGGTTAAGCGCCTTAAACAAAGATGGGCTAAGCAGTAAAATCTGCTGCGATGAAATATCCGTCAATAGAGTCTGCCATTGTTCTGTGTTGTAATCACTCCCCTCTTGTAAGATAACTTTTAATAAGGACTGACCATAGCATTTATACATCTGACAAAGATGATACCCCTCTAACAAGGTTTCGGTCTTTACCTTACCTTGGGCAACTTTAAGTAATTGCTTATAAACGGGATTATCTTTAGAGGTAATATGCTTCACAACAGACTCTGTTTATACAAAGGAAATTGCTCAAATTATAACTGAATAAGGGCTTTCATCACCGACTTAGATAAACCATGAGACATAAAAAAATCGCTAAAACCACCTCAAGTAATTCTAGCGATTAAGGTCAACATATTGATGGATTTACATCACTTGCTCAGTCGGCTGACCTTCAAAATTTAACCAACGTTTATTCTTAAAATCGTAGAGTTTGCAAGCCTTAGCTGTACGGAAATACCATGACCAAGAGAAAGGTTGAATGACAATACGCTCCGGTAACATATGCTCTAAAGTCGCTTGTGCTTCTTTAAGCTTATAAAGCGGAATCGACATATCCACATGATGGGCGGTATGCTCCATAATATGATGCATAAGCGCACCTATTTTAAATTTAAACAATAAGTGAACAGTCGTTGATACAAACGGTTGTGCTTTTGCCCACTCTGCCTTATCATCATGCCAAACCACTTTAGTGTGCGTATGATGAACATAAACCACAAAACCAATCATAGAGAACCAGAAGAATAATGGAATAAACCAAGTAAATAACAAGGCTCCCCAAATGGATTGCTCAGTCAAAATAGCGGCTAACACGGCGATACCTGCCCACAAAATGCCAAACACCGCACATAACAGACTATCCCAAAAGAAAGACTTGCGCTGTGTACCCATCGCAGACTTAGATGGGAACATCATCTTCTTCCACCAAATCTCATTAATATAATAAAGACCCGGTGCCCAACCGCTACGGTAAACACGCTCTAACCAACGACGACGAGAACTCATTGCCGCATACTCTTCCTCTGAAGCCGGTGCCCAAACGAAGTCCACCCCTTTGAGATTGGTATATCCATGGTGCACTACATTGTGTCCAACATCCCAAAGACTATAAGGTGATACCGAAGGTAAAAAGGCAATACGTCCTAGCCATTTATTCAGTTTGCGGTGTGGTGTCAGACTCTGATGACAAGCATCATGTCCGATGATAAAAATACGACCAATCCAAAAACCAGCGAATAAAGAGCAAAGCAATTTAGCCCACCATGCTTGAAAATAAATCGTACCTGCGAGTAAAGCAAATAAAATACATAAGTCGGCGACTAATAAGCTAATCGCACGAACAGTATCTTTTT
>JAXECN010000033.1:0-6398 GCA_034093535.1 Pelistega sp. | reverse complement strand
AGAGTATACCGTAATGCCGGCACATAATAGCGGTGCAGCGGCAGCGAGGTCGAGATTCTCAGGCACATGTAGGGCAAATTTCTCTCTGACGACCATGCGTTCGCTATAACCACCAAAGGTAGGTTGTTTATCTTGACGATCAGTATCGTTGTAGGTAAAGGTCGCTCCTTCTTCACAATACTGTTCAAGATTATTGATACAAGGGCGACAATGTTGACAAGAATCCACCATACAACCCACAGCGACTGCATCACCTATCTTAAATTGAGTGACTTGAGTGCCGACCTTAGTGACACGACCGACAATTTCATGTCCAGGGACACAAGGGTAGTTGGTCGTCCAATCACCCGTCACATGGTGCAAGTCAGAGTGACAGACACCGCAGTATAGGACTTCAAACTCAATATCGTCATCGCGGAGGTCGCGACGCTCAAATTGGAATAGTGAAAGTGGTTGGTTTGGGGCGTGGTTGGCGTAGCCGTGTACTTTAATCGTCATCGTTATTTATGTCGGTGAGAGGCAGTTTTTTCTACCAAGAAATCAATAAATGTGCGGATTTTTGCACTGAGGAACTTACGATCAGCATAAACCGCATAAATGGTCGGGTCAAGAAAGTCCTCACTATTAGGCATGACACTCACTAATTTGCCACTGTCGATATATTCATTGGTCAGCCAATCTGGTAAAAAAGCAATACCGACTCCAGCCAGCGCTAGCTCTCGGGTCATCAGCGTATTATTACTATCTGCCACCACTTGCATAGGTAAGTGAAGTTGCGTGTAGTTAGGCATAATGCCGTAGTGATTTTTTAAATCTTCGTAATCTACAGGCATACCATGTTTGCGGATATAGCTCGGACTAGCCACTAGCTTGAATTTAACTTTAGTGAGTGGTTTCGCAATCAAGCCCGGTTCCAGATTAGTGGTCGAACGTAGCGCCAAATCAAAGCCATCAGCAACAAGATTAGTGTGTTTGTTTTCAGCATAAATAGATAGCTGAATATCGCTATAACGCTCACGAAATTCGTTGAGTATATTGGCAAAGTAGGGAGTGCAACAGATAAGAGGGATGGTGATTTTTAACGTGCCCTTGGGGCTGAGAGTACCTTGTTGGACTTCTAATTGTGCATTATCCAGTGTTTCTAGTGCAATCAAGCATTGTTGGTAGTAATGTTCACCGAGTTCTGTCAAGCTGAGTTTACGGCTAGTGCGATTAAGTAGCTTAGCTTGCACACGCTGCTCTAAGCTATTGACATGTTTGCTTGCCATGGCTGTTGAGATATCAAGAAACTCAGCTGCGGCGGTAAAACTACCTAAACGTACCACCTGGCAAAAAACGCGAATACTTTGTAGTGAATCCATAATAGGGTATAAAAAAAGCAACCCAAATCGAGTTGCTTTCATTCTAAACGAAATTTCTTTAAAAAGGGAAATTCGTTTTGTCATCAGTGAGGAATTACGCCTCAGATGCCTTTTTGAGAATGACGTAAAGTTGATCTTTAAGTGCTAGCTTTTGTTTTTTTAGTGTTTCAATCTCAATTGCATTGCTGGTGACAGGATTTTGCTCTAAACGAATGATTTGATGATCCAATTCATTGTGCTCTTCGAATAAGCGAGCAAAGTGTGCATCTTCAGTTTTTAGGCGAGAGATTAAATCACGGTATTCTGGAAACATAGAAACTCCTTTTTAAGAGAGGGATAAAAATTAAGAAATATTTTTCTCCATACCTCTATTATAGAGTATCTGAAACACTTATCGGTCGTTTTTTTCTGAAAAAGTTTTTTTCTTCAAACAAGTCAGTGGTTTTTACTACTGATGAAGAAACATTTAGGCTAGAATAAACTGTTTCAATTTTATTAAAGGAGATAGTATGGTAGAAGACAATCGACGTCCTTTGTCGGTACGGTCTAATAGTATCGTCCAGAAAATAGCCATTTATCTTGCTAGACGTGATTTTCCTAGTCCTAATCAGATTTCTATTTTAAGTATTGTTTTTGCTTTAATTGGTGCTGTACTTTATGGCAGCGTCGTTACCAAAACAGGGGTGGAGTGGAAGTTAATATTAGCGGCAGTATGTGTACAATTAAGACTTTTATGCAATTTATTTGATGGTATGGTTGCGGTAGAGGGGGGCAAGTCGAGTCCCGTAGGTGGCTTATATAATGAGGTGCCTGATCGTGTGGCAGATACCTTGTTTTTTCTAGGCTTTGCATATGCGATAGATGCTTTTGTATGGGGCTTGGTGTTGTCTTTATTTGCAATGGCAACGGCCTATATTCGTACCTTGGGAGGTAGTTTAGGTTTGCCACAATCGTTTATAGGTCCTATGGCTAAGCAACATCGCATGGCATTATTAACAGGAGCGAGTATTTTAGCTGCTGGTGAATGGTGGCTTAGTCAGACGTTTTATGTGATGTACGTGAGTCTTGGCTTATTGATTATCGGTAGTGCCACAACGTGTATAACACGCCTGTTGGCAATTGCAAAAGCGTTAAATCAATTACATGGAAAATAAAAATATGCTTGGAACTTTTTTATCCAGTCTAACAAAAATTATGATTGGTGCTTATGCGTATTGGCGTCATACCACACCATCTAAAAATCAACGTGTGTATTTTGCTAATCATTCGAGCCATCTGGATACGATGGCAATTTGGTCCTCATTGGATCCTGAATTACGTAAAATTACCCGTCCTGTTGCAGCGAAAGATTATTGGGGTAAAGGGGGGATTCGGGGCATTATTGCCAAGGATGCACTCAATGTGGTGTTGATTGAGCGTTCAGGTAATGGCGAGGATGACCCTTTAAAACCACTTTATGAAGCCTTGGATCAGGGGGACTCATTGATTATTTTTCCAGAGGGGACTCGTCGTTATGAGGCAGAACCAACGGCATTTAAGTCGGGGCTCTATCATCTTTCTCGTCGTTATCCTCATGTGGAATATATTCCTGTGTATTTAGCCAATACGCGTCGTAGCTTGCCTAAAGGGGCGTTATTGCCATTGCCTGTGAGCTGTATGGCAACCTTTGGTGCACCATTAGATATAGACTTAGAAGAAAGCAAAGAGGAGTTTCTTGAGCGTGCAAGACAAGCCGTGATTGATCTCTCAAAACCAGAAGGTGCCTTGCCTCAGGATAGCTATAATCGTCGCAAGCTTAAACGAGGCAAGTTTCGCTCCCCCGATAGAGTGAATAGTAATATATCAGAGAAAGCAACAGAAGACGCTGTGTCAACTACAGTAGGGCAAGAAAGCCATCAAGTAGAAGTCCAACCTCAGGGAGAAAAAAATGTTTGATTTTTGGCAAAATTTATTTGCAAGTGTTCCTGATAAGTTTTGGTGGGTTTTACTAGGGTTGTCAGTCATTTTGGCTATCGCCACCTTGATTGGTCAGCGTTTGGCTCTAAAGCATCCAACATCAGAAGTGGTGAGTAATCTTAACCAACGTATCAATGCCTGGTGGGCAATGGTGGCTGTATTGGTTATCTGTTTTATTTTTGGTAAGACGGCTACGCTGATTTTATATGCCATGTTGTCCTTTTTTGCTTTGCGTGAGTTTATGACGCTGACACCGACAGAGCGATCGGATTATTGGGCATTGGTATTGTGCTTTTATGTGGCTATTCCCGTGCAATATATACTGATTGGTACGGATTGGTATGGTATGTTTGTCATCTGTTTGCCTGTATACGGTTTTATTGTGTTGCCTACGATTCAGGCTTTATCTGGTGATACTGAGCGATTTTTTGAACGTACAGCTAAAATCCAATGGGGGATGATGCTAACGATTTATTGCTTAAGTTATGCACCCGCCCTGTTATTGTTAACTAATGTGGAATACGATGGACAGGGGCTTATGCTATTGCTCTACTTATTAATTGTGGTGCAGTTGAGTGATGTATTCCAATATATTGTGGGTAAACTTATCGGTAAGCGTCCTATTGCGCCAACAGTTAGCCCCAATAAGACGGTAGAAGGATTTATCGGTGGTAGCATTATGGCGATTGCTGTGGGGACTTCACTTTGGTGGATTACGCCATTTAGTGTTGGTTATGCTGCCTTATTCTCTTTCTTAATCGTTATTTGCGGTTTCTTTGGTGGTTTATCTTTATCCGCTGTTAAACGGAGTTTAGGTGCTAAGGACTGGGGGCGTATGATTGCAGGGCATGGTGGTGTCATGGATAGAATTGACTCTGTCTTATTTGCAGCACCAGTATTTTTCCATGTCGTCCGATATACGTATTTTTAAGATAAATTTTGGTATAATTTTACTTTCCTACTGAGCCCTGACTGGGCATGAATTCCATGACAAAATATGTTTTCGTTACCGGTGGTGTTGTTTCTTCTTTAGGTAAGGGGATTGCCGCCGCGTCTTTAGCTGCGATTCTAGAATCGCGCGGTCTTCGAGTGACTATGTTGAAGTTAGATCCCTATATTAATGTGGATCCGGGTACGATGAGTCCTTTACAACACGGTGAAGTGTTTGTGACAGAGGACGGTGCAGAGACAGACTTAGACTTAGGTCATTATGAGCGTTTTATTTCGGCACGTATGCGTAAAGCGAATAACTTTACCACGGGTCAGATTTATGAGAGTGTGTTACGCAAAGAGCGTCGTGGCGATTACCTAGGTAAAACAGTACAAGTTATTCCTCATATCACTAACGAAATTCAAGACCATATTGCTCGCGGTGCGGCTTCTGCCTACGATGGTCAGGCGGATGTGGCGATTGTCGAAATTGGTGGTACAGTCGGTGATATTGAGTCATTACCGTTCTTAGAAGCGGTGCGTCAGATGAGTCTGCGCGTAGGTCGTCAAAACGCAGCATTTGTGCATTTGACCCTAGTTCCATTTATTCCATCAGCAGGCGAGTTAAAAACAAAACCGACGCAACACTCTGTACAGAAGTTGCGTGAGATTGGTATTTATCCAAATGCCTTATTATGCCGTGCGGATCGCCCAATTCCTGATGATGAGCGTGCGAAGATTTCACTTTTCTCTAACGTACCATTAGACGCTGTTATCTCAGTATGGGACGCAGACACAATTTATAAGATTCCTAAGATGTTGCATGAGCAAGGTCTGGATCAGTTGGTGTGTGACGCTTTAGGTATCAACCCACCAAAAGCCGACCTATCAGCGTGGGATAAGATTGTTTATGACTTAGAGCATCCAGAACATGATATTCGTATCGGTATGGTGGGTAAATATGTCGATTTAACAGAATCGTATAAATCACTTATCGAAGCTTTAAATCATGCGGGTATTCATAACAAGACCAAGGTTAATATCGAATATATCGATTCAGAAGAAATCGAAACTCAAGGTACAGCTTGCCTCCAAGGGCTTGACGCGATTTTAGTACCGGGTGGTTTTGGTAAGCGTGGTACTGAGGGCAAGATTCAAGCGATTCGCTATGCCCGTGAACAGAATATCCCTTATCTTGGTATTTGTTTAGGTATGCAGTTAGCGACTATTGAGTATGCACGTCATGTGGCTCAATTAGGTGGTGCTAACAGTACCGAATTAGATCCATCGACACCACACCCCGTAGTGGCTTTAATCACTGAATGGGTAGGTAAAGAGGGTAAAGTAGAAACACGTTCAGAGAACTCTGATTTAGGTGGTACGATGCGTAAAGGTGCACAGACAGTACCTGTTAAGCCCGGCACCTTGGCACATAAAGTGTATGGTGATGAGGTAACAGAGCGTCATCGTCATCGTTATGAAGTGAACAATGTTTACGTGCCACGCCTAGAAGAGGCAGGTTTGGTGATTAGTGCGCGTACCCCAACAGAGAATCTGCCAGAAATTATGGAGATTCCAAACCATCGTTGGTTTATGGGCGTACAATTCCACCCAGAATTTACCTCAACTCCTCGTAGCCGTCATCCATTGTTTGATAGCTACATTAAGGCTGCACTAGCTTATAAAGCGGAAAAGTAAGATGAAACTGACGCATTTTGATATTGGCTTAGATAAACCTTTTTTCCTTATTGCAGGGACTTGTGTAATTGAGTCTCGTGATATGGCATTTGAGGTTTGCGGTCGCTTAGTTGAGATAACAAAATCTTTAGGTATTCCTTTTATCTATAAGAGTTCTTTTGATAAAGCGAATCGCAGCTCAGGTAAGTCATTCCGTGGTCCCGGCATGGAACAAGGTTTGCAGATTTTGGCAGATGTACGTGAGCATTTTCAAGTACCAGTGCTGACAGATGTGCATGATATCTCTCAAGTGGCAGAGGTGGCGAGTGTTGTTGATGTTTTACAAACACCGGCTTTTTTATGCCGCCAGACAGATTTTATTCAAGCATGTGCAGCAACCTTAAAACCCGTTAATATCAAAAAAGGTCAGTTTTTAGCCCCTCAAGATATGGTCCAAGTTGTCCATAAGGCACG